>CAMDAT010000025.1 GCA_945888825.1 Bifidobacterium breve
AATTATGGTCGAGTTAGACCAGTAGTCGAACTCGTTGCGCTGTTCAGCCAGAGCGCAGGGCTACTCCGCAAAAATTGGGCCATAGGCGAACAGCCCTGGGCTGCCGCCGGTATGAACAAAAACTACGTCGCGTTGTTCGTCAAGCTGGCCCTGCGCAATCAGATCGAGCAGGTATCCAAAAGCCTTGCCGGTATACACCGGATCGAGGAGAACTCCTTCGGTGGTGGCGAGCAACTCAATTGCGGCTTGCCCCGCACGTGTAGGAATTCCGTATCCCTCACCGAGCGGTGCATCGCTCACCGACCACGTGCTCCGATCTGCAATCGCGCAGCCAAGGTCAGCTGCAGTTGCCGCCACTAAAGAGCCGAGCTCAGCCCCAGTGACAGAGGCAGGCTCGTAGACGCAAGCGACGCGAACCTGAGCGTTCAAGTTGGCAATCTCTGCGCCCAGAACGATTCCCGCTGCAGTGCCCGCAGTACTTGCAGCCACCAAGATGGAATCCAGGTCTAAACCCAGGGCCTGAACCTGCTCTGCCAGCTCAAGCGTTCCCTGCACATAGCCCAGTACCCCAGTGGAGTCTGATCCGCCTGGCACAATCCCAAAGAGACTTCGCCCCGACTCTTGAGCGGCCTCATACAGCTCAGCAAATTTCTCAAATGCGGCATCTGAATCTTCAACAATATGTAGGTGCGCTCCCAGCAGTTGGTCGAGCAACACGTTGCCAGAGCCGGTATAGAACTCATCGGAGCGGGGCACGGCGCGAGTCAGGATGAGGTCGCAGCTCAGTCCTAATTTGGCGCAGGCAGCGGCAGTTTGGCGAGCGTGATTTGATTGCAGAGCTCCAAAGGTGATGACCCCATCGCAACCCTCAGCGAGTGCCTTGCCGAGCAAGAACTCAAGCTTGCGGGTCTTATTGCCTCCGATTGCCAGGCCGGAGCAATCGTCTCTTTTTAACCAGATGCGCGGACCGCCAAGCTGTTCCCTCAGGCGATCGCATGGTTGGAGGGGCGTGGGCCAGTGTCCGAGTATGACTCTGGGTTGAGCGGCCAAGAAGTTGCGAGCGGCCTCAGACATCACACAACCCCTTCGCGACGGAACCTCATCACGACGGACCCTGATCGACAAGGCCGAGCACGCGATCGGTATACGGGTTACGGAATCGGCCGTCCGGGTCCATGCGTTTACGTATGGCCTGGAACTCATCCCACTGCGGGTAGCGCGGGGCGAGCGTCTCGGCATTTTGGAAGTGGAGCTTGCCCCAGTGAGGCCGACCTTGATAGTCGCTCATAATCTTCTCAACGCCTTGAAAATATTGATCGTAGGGTTCGCCACGAAACATGTGTGCGGCGATGTAGGCCGAGTCCCGGCCCGAGGCATGGCTCAGGGGGATGTTGTCCCCAGCGGACCACCGGATCTCAACGGGAACAGTGATGGGTGTGCCAATGCTGTCGACGAGTCGCCCAAGGCGGGTGAAGGCCTCAGGAAAGGCTTCGCGCGGGATGGAGTATTCCATCTCGATAACCCGAACTAGGCGGGGAGTGGCGAACACCCGATCGCTTCGGTCTATCCAGTCATGTGCAGATTTTTGGCTAGCGATGGAAACAATGGTTTTTGCAGCTGGCGGAAACCGTCGGGCTACTTTGCAGGCGGCACCGTAGACATAATTATCAATGAGGACTTCCTCGAACCATTTTGCGGATTTAGTCCGGGGTCGAATTGGTTCTTGGGTGCGCCGGCTGCGTTTGGTAAGGGCAAGCTTTGAGCCGGGGAACCAAAAAAATCCGAAGTGATCGTTGTTGTCGATGAGGTCATCAAGGTCGCTCAAGATGCGGTCCATGGCAAGGGGCTCTTCAACTGCATGCAAGTTGAATGCGGGTACTGCTTGGATGGTGACGGTAGACAACATCCCTAGTGCGCCAAGGCCGACGCGAGCAGCCGAGAACACTTCCGGGTGGAGTTCAGCTGAGCACTCCAAAACAGTTCCGTCTCCGGCAATGAGCCGCATGGCGCGCACACTGCTCGACAGGTTCGAGAACTTGATTCCTGGTCCGTGGGTTCCGGTAGAAATCGCCCCAGCTATTGACTGGTAGTTGATGTCGCCGAGCACCTCTAGGGCAAGGCCGTGGGCTGCAAGTTCTTCACTGAGTCGCCACAGGGGGATACCGGCTTGAGCAGTAACTAGGCCAGTGCTGCGATCCACGTGTAGTACCCGCGAGTAGTCCGATAGGTCCAGCAGGTGGCCGTCAGTGCAAGCAATTGCCGAGTAACTGTGACCAGAGCCCACTGCCTTGACGGTTCGTCCGGTTAGTGCTGCTCGCCGGATAATGGCAACGAGTTCTTCCTCAGTAGTGGGCCGTTCCCAAACTGCTGGAACACAAGATTGGTTTCTTCCGAAGTTCCGCCAGACCTTGCCGGATCGCAGGCTGGTTCCCGGGGTGGGCAAGGCGGGTCCTGCCGAGGTGGGCTGTTGGGGAGTCATACTGCAATCATCGTAGGACAGCGACCCCCAAGATGGCCCAAAACAGGGTCTATCTTCGCGGTAGTACATCAACATGGATGCGCTCTACCTTGATGACTAGTGCAGCATGAAACGGAAGAGCGCAGCATGAAACAGAAGAGCGCAAGTGAAACAGGAGAGCGCAAGTGATTCTCGGAACGGTTGAGTCCTGTCTGCGATACCCGGTCAAGTCATTTCAGGGACTCGAGGTTTCCTCGATCACAGTCCAAGCCTCTGGGGTAGTCGGTGATCGTGAGCGAGCAGTGATCGATCTGGAATCTCAGCGGGTGCTCTCTGCCAAGCGGGCAGCTGACATGTTGATGGCCAGTGCGAATGACTCTGGTTTCAGCATTCCCGGACAGGGCGAGATGAGCTTTGATGACCCCTCCGTGGACAGCGTGTTATCGGCTTGGCTTGGGCGCGAGGTTGCCTTACGGGCGATTGGTCAACTTGAGTCCTCTGCTGGCGATGAGCCCTTGGCATATGAAATGACCTTTGAGCCCACGAATGACGCAGCCGAGTACTTTCAGATTCCGATTCCCGCTGGAACATTTCTCGATCTTGCTGCCGTTCACCTGCTGACGCGCAGGACCTTGGAGGGCTGCGCTGAGTTGCGACCAGACCTGAACTTCGATGCGAGGCGGTTCCGTCCAAACCTTATTTTGGATGTGCCGGGCGAAGCATTCTTGGAAGATGATTGGATTGGCCGGAGGATGCGCATTGGCCGAACCCTTCTGCTCGAAATTTCGCAACCCACGGTCAGATGCGCCATGCCGCTTCGGGCGCAGCCCGAGCTGAACTCTGAGCCAGGGTTGTTTCATGCAATGACTGAGTTGCATCCTGCGTTTCCGAATCACCTCGGTGCCTATGCAAACGTTCTGGAAGCGGGAGTGGTCAGCATCGGTGATGAAATCGAGTTAGTGGACTGAGCGAGCTGAGAGTTCTTGGGAACTCGCTAGGGTAGGCAAGTGACTTTGCTGATTGATCGCTACGGGCGCGTTGCGCGAGACCTGCGCATTTCAGTGACTGATCGCTGCGATCTTCGTTGCACCTACTGCATGCCAGAGGACGGACTCGATTGGATCGCCCCAGATCAGCAACTGAGCTTTGAAGAGATCCTGAAGCTCTCGCAGGTTTTGGTTGACCTTGGAATTCGGTCAGTTCGTTTAACCGGTGGTGAGCCCCTGATGCGACCGCATCTTGATCGGTTAGTTGCTGGGCTTTCTCAACTGGGCCTCGAGGACCTGTCGCTCACCACGAATGGCACCACGCTTGCTCGCCATGCAAAACGCTTGGCTACAGCAGGACTGGATCGAGTGAATATCAGTTTGGATTCACTGAATGCTCACCGGTTCGCAGAGATGACTCGCCGAGATGCCCTGTGCAAAGTGCTCGAGGGAATAACTGCTGCACAAGAAGCTGGGCTCACACCAGTGAAGGTGAATTGTGTGATGATCGCTGGAACAAACGAGGACGAGATTCTGGCCTTTGTTCAATTCGCTCGCCGAACGGATTGTGATGTCCGCTTTATCGAGAACATGCCACTTGGGGCAGGTAACACGTGGAACTCACAGCAGGTGTTGTCCTCGGCAGAAATTCTGCGCCGCATTGATTCCGCCTACCCGCTTGTTGGCATGAGTCGAGGCTCAGAACCGGCAGCTAGCTACAACTTCGCTGACGGTGCGCCCGGTCGTGTGGGCGTGATTTCTAGCGTGACGGAGCCGTTCTGTGAGCAGTGCGATCGTCTGCGGCTTACCTCGGACGGATTCTTGCGAACCTGCTTGTTTGCGCATACGGAGACTGATCTTCGCACCCCTCTGCGAGCGGGAGCTTCGCCAGAAGAACTCGCTGAATTGATCTGCTCTGCTGTTGCGCTCAAGGGTCCTGGCCATGCGATTGGTCAGCCAGAGTTTGAACAACCTGTGCGCCTGATGTCGCGAATCGGTGGATAGAAGGCCTTATGTGCGGCGAATCGAAACCTGTTAGGCCAGAGCTATGACTCAGGTGCTCCTGTTTGCTCGAGCACGCGAACTTGCTGGCACCCGCAGAGCAGAGATTTCTGGAACCACCGTTGCAGAGGTGCTTATCCAGGCCGAACAACTCTTTGGCCCCGAGTTTGCCGAGTTGTGCGCAAGTTGCTCGGTCGTAGTTGACGACGTGCTGGTGCATCGCTTCGAGTACTCGACAGCTTCCGCTGGTGCTGAGTTGGCAATCCTTCCACCCGTTTCGGGAGGGTCTGATCATGTAACAACCCAGGCAGGGCCCGAACTCCGCGTTGCAGTCCTGACCGTTTCGGACAGGGCCTTCGCCAAAGAGTATGAGGATCTGACGGGCCCGGCAGTAGAAGCAGTGGCCACCAGTCGAATGGAGGCAACTATTGTGCTTCGTGCAGTGGTGGCCGATGACCGATCCGAAATCTCGCGCATACTGACCGAATGGTGCGAGGGGGACCAAGTGGATCTCATCCTCACCAATGGCGGTACGGGCCTAGCGCGTCGAGACGTCACCCCAGAAGCCACAAGGCAGATACTCGATGTCGAAGCTCCGGGGATCACTGAGTTGATGCGAGCCGCAGGCTTGGAACACACGCCGCTAGCAGCGCTGTCGCGACAGGTTGCTGGCCGGCGAGGTCGCACAATTCTGCTCAATCTTCCTGGGTCGGTACGCGGAGCAACCGAGAGCCTTGAAGCCGTGGTTCACATACTTGGTCACGCATGTGAGACAGCACGCAGCGGTGAGCCATGAATGCTCGTGGAGATGCTCCAGCTACCCCCAAGATTGTGTCGGGTATTGAATCGGATCCGTTGAATGCAGCGGCGCTGGTGGATTCTGTGCGCCGAGATGATTGCGGCGGAATCGTCGTCTTTGAAGGGACGGTTCGGTCACCAAATCACGGGCACCAGGTACTAGCTCTGGAGTATGAGGCTTGGGAGGATCGAGCGGCCAGTCAATTGCACCGCTTTGCAACCGAGGTGGCCATCGAGTTTGACCTTGGCGCCGCTCTGGCGGTTCACCGTGTGGGCCGGGTTGAAGTCGGAGATCCGGCAGTGGTCATTGTGGCTGTAGCGGTGCATCGCGGGGCCGCGTTCCAAGCGGCCTCAGCTTTGATCGACCGGGTCAAAGCCGAGGGCTGGATCTGGAAGAAGGAACTCCGATCTGACGGTGAGATCTGGATTGAGGGCTGCGACTAGTTCAGCTCTGTGACTAGTTCAGCGCAAAAATCACCAGTCGGTGGGGTAGTAATCCTTCAGGAATTGCCCCCACACATGGGTACCGGTAGTGGTACCAGTGATGATTGGGTCAACAATTCGTGCTGCCCCATCGACAATGTCGAGTGGAGGGTGAAACCCATGTTCCGCAGTCTTGCGCTCAGCAATATGTGTTGGGTCCTCGTCGCTGACCCATCCGGTATCAACACTGTTCATGTGAATCCCCTCGGCCTGATACTCCGCCGCAGAAGTGCGAGTCATCATGTTGAGGGCGGCTTTAGCCATATTGGTATGGGGGTGCTTGGTGGTCTTGAATCGCCGATAAAACTGCCCTTCAACTGCTGAGACATTGACGATGTGTTTATCGCGGTCGGAGGTTTGCAACATGAGCGGCTTGAGTCGAGCGTTCAGCACAAACGGTGCAACTGCGTTCACGAGTTGAGTTTCAAGCATCTCAACAGTGGACACTTGCGCCAGGTTCAGCCTCCAGGAGTTGATCTCTCGTAGGTCGACTTGTTGAAGGTCCTGATCGAGCAAGCCATCGGGAAACAAGTGGCCCTGTCGAAGGTGATCCTCGGGTAGCAGCGGAAGTTGAGAGATCTCTGCAGATCGACCAGCGCCTGTGGCCGTATGTACCAATGCGCCTGCGCCAACTGCCAGGCCGCTAGCAATCGCTGCCGAATCCGCATGTGGTTGCGACAGTTCGTTGTGGGCGTTTCGCTCGCGGTCCATCATGTGTTCATAGAACTCAGGAGGTCGCCGAACGGTTTGACACGCGTTGTTGATGATGTAATCCAAGCGCGAATGTGTGCTCACCATATGGCTACAAAATGCCTCAACGCTGGGAGTGTGACGCAGGTCGAGTCCGTAAATTTCGAGCCGGTTCTGCCACTGTAAAAAATCGGGCTCTTGGGAGTAACGCTGGGCTGAGTCCTGCGGAAAACGAGTAGTCACAACTAGGTGTGCACCTGCTCGAAGCAGCTTGATCCCAGCTTGATACCCGATCTTGACTCGACCCCCGGTGAGCAATGCCACGCGCCCGCTCAAGTCAGCCGACTCGGTGCGTTTGGCATAGTTCAGCTGAGCGCATGTGGGGCAAAGCTGATCGTAGAAAAAGTGGATCTGCGAGTACTTCTCTTTGCAGACATAGCAGTGCTGGAGCTCACTCGTCTCTCGGAACGGTTCGAGGTCAAGGTCAAGGTCCCGCGTGGCTCCGCTCAGGTCCGTCTGCACAAACCCAACAGGGGGGAAGACATTGGGTGAGGTAAAGACCTCTTGGGCGCGCAGTGTCCGGATGCCAGTTGAGTCCAAAACTGCTTGATCTCGCTGGGCCTTCTCGGTGCGTTGCCTTCGCCGTCTAGCTCGAATCTGCTGCCGCCGCTCTTCAACATCGGGGCAGAAAACATCTCCAGCAGCATTCAACAACCGAGATCGTTCCTCGGTGTTGAGGTTGGCCAGAACCGAGCGGTCCTGTGCGACTGATTCAAGCAGTTCTGTTGCGGCGCGCAGTTGCTCAGCTAGGTCGTCATCGTTGGCGTTCATCGATGCGATCAGTCACCAACTGTCGTGGTGGATGATCCGCTCCATGTCTCGTCTTGGCGCAGCTTTGAAGTCCAAACCGAGGGTGTGTGCCACGGGAATGAGTGCACCTTGCATGATGTTGTCCGGAATGCCCAACAGCTCTGCAGCCTCGGCCTCATGAACAAGATGCAGCGTGGTCCAGCAGGTTCCCAGGCCTCGTGAACGCGCTGCCAGCATGAATGACCACACAGCCGGCAGGAGCGAACCCCAGATGCTGGCCTGAATTGCAGCGTTCAGGCCGTCAGTGCGCACGTCAATGCAGGGAATCAGCATGACGGGAGCCTCACCCATGTGTTCGGCCAGATACTCGGCGGAGTCGATCACTCGCTTCGTCGTTGCCACATATGCAGGGTCGTCTGCAGGCAGATTCGCCTCTGCAGCCGCACGGTTCCCGTAGAAAATCTCGAACCCTTTGCGATACATTTCGCCCAAAGCGGCGCGCTTATCTGGGTCGGTGACGACAATGAAGTGCCAACCCTGAGCATTCGAGCCGGTCGGCGCTTGAGCCGCGAGTTCTAGACACTCGTTCAAGAGCTCAGGTTCTACGGGGCGAGAAAAGTCCAGCCGCTTCCGTACCGACCGCGTTGTCGACAACAACTCGTCGGGGGACATGTTCAGTAGTGGGTTCGTGATCATCTTGCTCCTCGTAGAAGTTGCCCTGGGCGAGCGCCGGTATCTTGGCCATCGTCAAAGGTGATTTCACCTGATTTGATGGTCGCAACATAGCCGCGTGCGCCCTGCACCAATCGAGTACCGCCGGCGGGAAGGTCGGCTGTCACATAGGGGCTTTCGAGCTGCAGATTTTCGTAGTCGATGATATTGACGTCGCCGAGCATGCCGGTTTGCAGCGTGCCGCGGTCCGACAGGCCATACAGGCGGGCAGTGTCTTGAGTCTGCTTCTTGACGATCATCTCGAGCGGAAGCGTGTCTCCTCTGCTGCGGTCGCGAGTCCAGTGCGTCAACATGAACGTTGGCATCGAGGCATCGCAGATCACGCCACAATGTGCTCCGCCATCAGCCAAACCTGATGCCGCCCGTGGGTGCAGAAACATCTCGCGAACAGGGTCCAAGTTGCCGTCTGCATAGTTCAAGATCGGCACGTACAACAGGCCGCGACCATCATCGACGAGCATTGCGTCGTAGGCAACCTCTAGTGGGGTGGTGTCATTGGCCTGTGCGAGTCCTGTAAGCGAGCGATCAGGTCCGGGTTCGTAGTCCGGTGGATCACCGAGCAGGAAGGTGCGGTCAAAGGCGCCAGCCAGACTCTTTGCTGTGTTCTCGTCAGGTTCCCAACCCAGAATGGACTCACGGACCTGGGCATCACAGAGTTGCTCATACAGCGCGTCAGAGGTCAGGTTCTGTGCTTTGAGTTCTTGATAGGCGGGAAACGCATCAAAGAGCGAATACGTCGTGTGGTGACCCGACAACAATCCAGTTGCGCGTCCGGCTACTTGCGGCCAGATATCGGCACCCTCGGCTGTTGCTGCGAGTGAAGCATCCATCAGTTCTCGCCAGAGGTCTGGGGCAGAATCAACTTGAATCATGGCAAAGGTCACGGGTCGCCCCATCTCTGCAGAGAGTCGAGCCATCCAGTCCACCTCCTTTGCCGGTGCCAGGACATCTTCTCCAGCAACTCCCGCTGGTGCGAGTTCAAACACGCCGGTGCCAAGTTCTTTCAAAGCAGAGCCAATGCCAAAAAGTTCG
Organism: Bifidobacterium breve; assembly: GCA_945888825.1. Classification (GTDB taxonomy): domain Bacteria; phylum Actinomycetota; class Acidimicrobiia; order Acidimicrobiales; family Microtrichaceae; genus IMCC26207. The sequence goes on from CAMDAT010000025.1 coordinate 8,992, forward strand.
TCCTCTGCGGCAAAGGTCCCGGGCACCGGTTCTCCGTCGATAGCAGTGTGAGCAATGGTGCGAGAGGTTGAGAATCCAAGCGCTCCAGCGGCGAGTGCGTCACGCACAATGACGCGCATCTGATCGATGTCCTCTGGGGTAGCGGGCTCGTTTTTTGCACCTCGGTCACCCATTACATACGTGCGGACTGCACCGTGAGCAATCTGTGTCCCGACGTCCATGGTCCATCGACGCGGTTCAAGGGCATCCAAATATTCGGGAAAGGTTTCCCAGTCCCAGTCAATCCCCTCTGACAGTGCAGTTCCGGGGATGTCCTCTACACCTTCCATCAGGCCGATGAGCCACTCGCGGCGATCAGGAACCACTGGCGCAAACCCCACTCCGCAGTTGCCCATAACCAAGGTAGTAACCCCGTGCCACGCGGTCGGTGCAAGTAGGTCATCCCAGGTGACTTGGCCGTCGTAGTGAGTATGAATATCAACCCAGCCTGGAGTCACTAGTAGGCCTGTAGCGTCAATGACCTTGGTTTCAGGATCTTGGGCGGCCGTGGGCGCGCCGTGGGCAGATTGTTGATCAGCGGGCACAACCGCCGAGATAATCCCATCAGTGATGTGAATGTCACCGACAAAGGCTGGACTTCCGGTCCCATCGACGATGGTGCCGTGTTTGATAATCAGGTGGTTCCCCATATGAGTCCCTAGGGTAGAGCGGGATGAGGGCAAGCGGACGGCGCTTTGATCCACATCGGCAACCCTGCGAAAGATTCCCCTATGACTGACCCTCTGCCACTTGAGATCAACCGGCGAGCACCCGTGCAAAGAATCCCCTTAGGGGATGGGCGGTCTTGGGTTGATCTTTGCCCGGGGTTTGTGCCCAAAGCACAAGAACTGTTCGAGACCACGCTAGCTACGACCCAGTGGAAACAGAGCGAGGTCTGGCGATTTGATCACTATGTCGAGGAGCGCCGCCTTGGGGCACGCCTGCGAGCCGACTCGCTCAGCGAGGGTTTACTCAAAGATGTGGTGACCCAAACCTCGATGCATCTCGAGATGGCCTATCGGGCCCGGCTGAGCGGAGTTGCCGCCATTTTGTATCGCTCAGGAGAAGACTTTCAGGGCTTACATGCAGACACGGGCATGACTTGGCTTGATGACACTCTGATTGCGATTCTGGTTCTGGGTGAGCCCCGACCATTTCGCCTGCGGGCACGCAGCGGTATCCAAGGCCACGCCGGTCCCGAGCCGCAGGCCGAGGACGTGGTGATTTCTCCCGGCCACGGTGACTTGTTCGTGATGGGAGGTCGCTGTCAGCGCGACTGGCTCCATGCGGTGCCGGCCTATGAAACCGAGAATCAGCGCATCTCATTGACCTGGAGATGGAGTTCCAAACGAGGAAAGCCCGATACCTCGCCAAGGCGTTCCGATGGCAAGCACTACTCAGACCGACCTCGGGTTCGCGGCACCCGTAGTCGCCCCGCAACTGCTTAGACCCGACCCTGCTGAGACCCAACCTTGTTGGGGATGCCGTACAGATATTCAGTTTGAATTCATCTTTCTGATAGTCTCCGTTTTGTTACGACACCTCGAAGCGCCATCGGGCGAAGGTTGCAGTTGAGAAAACTCTTGTTGAAGCGTGGATTACTTCTATTCGGCATCGCCGCTAGCAGCCTGATTTTGGCAACCCCTTTTGCGGGTGTTGCGGGTGCCGTGACTGCAAGAGGTGTTGTTCAATTTCAAAATAGTCCTGCCGGAAATATCTCGGTGGTTCAGACACCATCCGGACCGACCGCACCTTGCTCGGCTTTCCCTCTAGTCGCACGCAATAGCAGCAGTTCCGATTCGGCAACGTTTCGTCTGCGAATCACTCTGCTGGCGCCGCTCTGCGCTCCTATCACTGCGAGCGCAGTGATTTACGCCATGCCGGGCAACGGCGCAGCGTGGCCACAACAACTCCAAGAGAAGGTCAGCTTTACGCTGCAAGCCGCAGGGGTAACCGAGGTTACGTTCACGAAGGTGGGTACCCCGGTCCAGTTTGACGTGCTTACCGGGGCAACTCCACAGCAGATCGCCCCATGGTTGCAGTGGCATGGACCGCTGCTGTTCCCATTCGATACCGCCACATCGCAGCAATCGGGAATCTACGGTCCACCCCCTGTTGTGCCAGAGGTCCCGTTGCCGCTGCTGCTTCCGCTCAGTGCTGTTGTTGCCGCAGCGGGCGTATTCTGGCTGCAGTCGTCTCGCAAGCGTAGCTACTTGCTTCGCTCAGCCAATGCGCCAAGTGTCAACTCGTTCGGGTAGATCTCGCAGCCGGCGCTTGCCTTTTGCCACAGCGCCAGGACAGTCGCTCGCTCCATCACCGGTGAGCAAAACTGACCCAGGCTTGGCCTTGTCAACGAGACGCGCAGCAAGGTTCACAGTCGACCCAAAATAATCGCCATCTCGACTCAGGACCGACCCGTAGGCCACGCCCGCTCGAGCGGACTCCAAGACGGGGTCATCAGCAACTCGAAGAAGTAACTCGGTGGCCACCTCGGCCGCACTCAGAATCTCGGGTGCCAGGAACATCACCTCATCGCCGATGTACTTCACGACGCGGCCACCTCTCGCCACGGTGAGTTCAACAGACCATTCTTCAAATCGCGTGAGTGCAGCAGCCATGGTGTCTACTCCTAACTCAGCGGTGGCACGCGTGGAACCCGTTAAATCGACAAAGCCCACAGCGGCAAAGCTTGGTTGCCCGGGTGCCTCGGTGAGACGATCCATCACTAGATCGAACTGCAACTTGGACAGGATCTGGAGCGCCATCGGCACTATCTGGAACGCTTCCACGGCATCGAGAACTTCGAGCGTGTAAGCGTCGCCCACTGGCAGAACAGCTTCGCTGTCATCGGCCCGTTCTGTCAGGGAGCGGCCAAAGACACTCAGCGAGGCTTCAGCCACAGAAGCCAGAGCGGAGCCAATGACTCGGGCAAACTGCAGCACTGGCTCCACCCCAAAGAGTTCCATGCCAAGAGCGAATCCCTCAAAGGCCTCTGCTTCTTCCAGCCGGCACAGCGCAGCCTCACCAGGGTCGGGCAGGCCCATCAGCATGCGTGCCCTTCGGCAGAGTTCCACATCAAGGCCGCTTCGTTGCGCTAGTTCGTCAATGGTGATGAGTTCATCGCTACTCCAAAACAGGCTCTTACGCAGGAGCGAAACCGCGGCTGCTGGGGTCTGTTCGGATTCCACAAAATTCAGCTGGTCAACTGACTCCACATCTGCCCCGGCGAGGAGGAGACGCAGCTTGATCTTGTTGCGCAGAGCTTGTTCGGCATCATCGACCACGCATGCGACGCTAGCGGTCAAGCGTGAAACTGTCAGGGTGAAGCTTCAATCGCTTTGCTGTCTGGCGGCTGCCCCTACTGCAAGGTGCCGCGCAGCAAGCTATGTCCGGAATGGTCATGTGTTCCGTTTTCTTGCAACGAGATATCGACCACTGGGTAGATAGCGGGATCGATTGAGGCAGGGATCAGAACCTCGGTGCTGCCCGTCATGGGTCCAAGTGACTGCGGACTGGTTACCTTTGGGTCGACGAGCCAGAGCTCGTAGTGAGAGCCCGCTGGTGCAGCGGGCATGTTCTCGGTGGTCACGACTAGGCGTTCAGTGTCTCCGGAGCGAAGCAATTTGGCTTGAGCAGTGGCAGGGCCTTCAAGGACATCCAAGGTTGTGCTCGCTACGACTTCTGTGCTTGTTCTTGAAGAGTCCACAAGCCCGATTCCTACGGCCCCTGCAACCAGAATCAGCACAGCTGCAGCAGCGGCAAAAACAATGCGGCGACCACTGTTGCGACTGCCACCGCGCCCACCACTGTCGCGACGGTCGGCTAGCACTGTTGGTTCGGCTAGCGAGACTCCTGCTGCGATCCGGTCCCACAGGTCTGCTGGGGGAGTCACCAAGTCAAAGTCAGACTCGGTCAGGTCGGCGCCGAGCAAGAGGAGGTGCCCAAATTCTTCTGAGTCTGAATCCGGCGGGTCTGTGAACTCCTCAGGCATCTTGGTACCCCTCTAGGTGGAGGCGGAGTCGTACAAGGCTGCGCCGAAGATCGCTTTTCACGGTTCCGAGAGGCAGGTCGCATCGCTTAGCGATCTGCGCCTGAGTCAGATCTTCAAAGAACTTGAGTCGCACCATCTCTTGTGCCCGATCAGGCAATTGTTTGATCGCCTCTGCTAGCAACATGCGCTCGCCAGTTAGTGAGATTGCAGCGTTCTCGCTTGGGTTGCCGCCCCGGCCGTCTTCGTCACGGGATTCGCCGGGACCAGTTAGGTCGATGCTGATGGGCGTGCGTCCGTCGGAGCGGAGAATGTCGATCACTTTGAATCTTGCGATACCCATCAGCCAAGCCGGGAGGCTGCCAGACTCGGGCCGGTACCGGCCCCGGGATTTCCACGCTGCCAGAAACACTTCTTGGGTTGCTTCTGCTGCTCGAACTGCTCCTAGCGAGCGGGTACAGAAGGAAAAAACCAGAGAACTATGGCGCTCATAGATCTCTTTGAGCGCCCCGTCCTCGCCGCTGGTAAAGGCGGTGATGCAGGGGTCGTCGTGACCTAGCGTGAGTTCGATTGGTCGATCCAGCACGGCCTCCATTGAAGGTAGTTCGTTGCCACTGCCCTGATTGGATGCAGCGCTCTTATCGAGTGAGTCTCCGCTCTGGTTATGCGTCACCTCACCACCCCACTCTGCTGCACATTTGTTTATTCTCGCAATGCTCAGGCCTAAATGCCACTGCTCAAGAGATTTCGCCTGAACTCATGGCTGCCGAGTTTGTCGAGTCTGCCGATTCAGGAGCAACGGGATCGACGGGGCCGTTTGCTAGGTCTGCATCGTCGAGACTTCGAATGGTGCGCATTGCGCCTGTATCGCTCAACACCGCCATGGCCATAGTCGCTAGTGCAACGCCTATGAGTAACCCGCCCGGGCCTCGCAAGCTAAAGCCGATCATGGCAGCGAGCATTGTGGGAAAAATCCCCACAGGTACAGTGGCATGATCGACTTTTCGTTGCACCAAATACGCATCCAGCATCTGCAAAATGAAGGCGCCAACTAGGACTGCTAGGGCTTGTTCGGGGCCATTCAGTAGCGCTAGGAGTGCTAGTGGAAGCGCCCCAGCAAAGATGCCCACATAGGGGACAAACGCTAGAAGTGCGGCTGTGACGGCGAGTAGTCCAGGCAGGTCGATGCCCAGCCAGGTGCTGACACTAAAGGTAATCAGGAGCACCGCCAGACTCTGCAGCGCCATGAATCCCATGTACTTCGTGCTCGTGGAGTAGGCCAGTTTGAGTACCCATCGAATGGGTTCTCGTTTGGTCTCGGGTGCCAACTCAATTGCCCCATTGACCATCGAGGGGCCGGTAAAAATGATCATCACCGTCAGGATCCAGACCACAAAGACCGCTGAGGCTCCTTCGCCCACTCTCGATGCGATGCCGCGAAGGTCCGCATTACGAAAGCGAACCTGATTGGTGATCTGATCGGCGAACCTCTCGATGTCATCGGCGATCTGAAGTTTCTTAATCAGACTTCCCAAACCCTCGGTCCCCTCTAGATTTCTGACGGCAGCGGGAACGTTTCTTTGAAATTTGGCGGATTCTCCCTGAAGCTCAGTCAGGCCGAGGGCTGCGATCGCAGAAACGGACAGGGCTAGCAGCGCTGTGATGAGCAAGATGGCTGCAGTATTAGACATATGCCGGTGCAGTTTTTGTACGACCGGCCAACTCAGAGCCGCAAACACACAAGCCTCTAGAAACCACACCAGAGTGGTAGCGGCACGCATTGCCACGGTAATGACAAGCAGATAGGCGCCAACGATCGCAACAGATCGCAGAATGGATCTTGGAGAGATGTGCAAAGAGGTGTGTGTCATTGAACTGCTCGCTGTTAGAGCGGAATTCTGAGTGTGCAGGTTTTTAAGGGTGCAGGGTTCCCACACTTGCTGAAGTGAAGATTCTAAGGTTGCTCCATGTCTAGCGAGCGTGACCCTCAACCGGTGGTCGACTCGCTGGTCCAAAAACCACCTCGGCTCACGGTCGACATTGCTGATCAGAGCGTCTTGACTCTGCTGCTTTCACTGACGGTGCTCGTGGTCATCTGGAGCACTGTGCGTTCGGCCTCTGGTGCGGTAACCCTGATCGTGGTGGCCTTGTTTGTAGCAATGGCGCTCGATCCTGTGGTGAATGCCGTACAGAATCGAGCCAAGCTGGGTCGGGCACCTTCGGTCGTAGTGGTCCTGTTCTTTGGGCTGGTACTTGTGTTGGGATTCGTAGCCATTGCGGGGCCTCAACTTGTCAAAGAGTCCTCGAACTTACAGCGGCAACTTCCCAAAACAGTGGCTTCACTTGGCGACTTGCCTCTAGTTGGCAAATCTATTCAGTCGGCAGATTTGCCAGGCAAGGTGACCCAAGCCCTTGACTCATTCTCGGCAAGATCAGGCCGGGGCAGTGGACTAGAAGTGGGTGGGCTCCTGAAGTCAGCATCGTTTGGCCTTGGGGCTGTTGTGCTAGCGCTCTTTTTGATGGCGGGAATCATGCTCGAGGGCCCTCGCCTTGTGCGCAGCATTCGCTCGGCCCTTCCACCGGGGCACAGAGAATCCGCCGATGGGATCGGTCGAGTGGTCTACCAAGTACTAGCTAAATATTTCGCCGGTAGCTTGCTAGTCGCTGTTTTGAACGGAATCTGGACAGCAAGTGCTGCGCTTCTTGCAGGAGTTCCACTCAGTCCGCTTCTTGGTGTGTGGTCAGCGCTCACCTCTCTGATCCCGCAAATTGGTGGTCTGTTGGGATTTGGCTTGGTGTTTGCCGTCAGCCTGACGGCCGGTGTGGGGCCTGCGATCTTTATGACTGTCGCGTTCTTGGTCTTTATGCTCTTTACCAATCACGTGCTGGTTCCGCTCGTGGTGGGCAAAGCCGTCAGCTTGTCTCCACCGGTGACCATGTTGGCCGCAATTGGTGGGTTCTCGGTCGGCGGAATAGTTGGAGCGCTGTTCGCTGTTCCAACCTTTGGTGCAATCAAAGCTGTGGCCATGTACCTCCGGGGTAGCGACGCCGCTGTTCCGGAAGAGAATCCCGAACCAAAGCACCCGAGTCTGTGGTCACGCCTGCAAGACCGGTTCGCTCACACCACTGCCTAAGCGCCGATCTCAACGAGATAGTCGTGATCAACCCGTTTCGTAATGCGCCTGACCCCCTATAGGGGGTCAGGCGCATGACAAAGCGCAGGGGGTAGGGGTTGTGGATGGCTAGGGTTTGCGGATGGATGGTTTGCTGATGGATATTGAGAATCTGTTTTCGGTGAAAGACAAAGTTGCCGTGGTGACGGGCGGGTCACGCGGGATCGGCCGCATGATCGCCGAGGGTCTTGTGCGTTCTGGGGCCAAGGTCTACATCTCCTCTCGTAAAGCGCAGGTCTGTGAACAAGTTGCCCAGGAGTTATCGGCATTTGGGTTCTGCGTGGCGTTGCCCGCCGACCTGTCAACGGTTGAAGGCGTGCAGGATCTGGCTCAGGCAGTCAAAGCACGTGAGGATCAGGTTGATATTTTGGTGAACAATGCAGGGGCAACTTGGGGTGCGCCACTGCTCGAGTACCCAGACGAGGCATGGGACAAGGTTCTAGCCACCAACCTCAAGGCCGTGTTCTCTTTGACTACCGAACTCATGCCACTGCTCAAAAAATCTGCACGCAGGGATGACCCTGCTCGAGTGATCAACATCGGTTCTGTTGATGGCATTCGTGTTCCCGAAACCGAGAATTACGCCTATTCGGCTAGCAAGGCTGCAGTCCACATGCTGACTCGCCAGCTCGCGCACCGCCTAGCAAGCTCACACGTCACCGTGAATGCGATTGCTCCCGGCCCGTTCCCCTCAAAGATGATGGCCTTTATTCTTGACGCTGAAGGCGGCGAAGAAATGGTGTCCTCGGGAGTTCCGCTCGGCAGGATCGGCACCCCCGAAGACGTTGCAGGAACTGTTCTGTTTTTGTCTTCACGCGCAGGAAGCTACGTAACCGGTTCGATTATTGCAGTTGATGGCGGTATTTCAAC
>CAMDAT010000026.1 GCA_945888825.1 Bifidobacterium breve
TGCCGAGGAGTCGATGGGCTACGACATGCACGATGTGCTCGAGGGACTACTTGACGCCGAATCCTTCTTCGAGATCAAGCCGCTGTTCGCTCCCGAGATGTTGATCGGTTTTGGGCTGCTTGTTGGTCGCCCAGTGGGGATCGTCGCGAACAACCCGATGCACAAGGGCGGCGTGATCTTTACTGATTCGGCCGACAAAGCCGCTCGATTTATTTGGCTCTGCGATGCGTTCAACGTCCCGTTGATTTTCTTGGCTGATGTGCCGGGGTTCATGATCGGCACTCAGGTAGAACGCGAAGGGATCATTCGTCACGGCGCAAAGATGATCACCGCTGTGTCCGAGGCAACGGTGCCCAAAATTTCGGTTGTCGTTCGCAAGGCCTATGGGGCGGGGTTGTATGCAATGAGCGGCCCTGCTTTTGAGCCAGAGGCCACACTGGCACTTCCTACTGCCAAGATCGCAGTGATGGGGCCTGAAGCTGCAGTGAATGCAGTGTTTGCTAACAAGATCGCAGCTATTGAAGACCCAGACGAGCGTGAGGCCTTCGTGATGGAACAACGCCGTCTCTACGAAGAAGACGTTGATCTGCTGCGACTAGCTTCGGAACTGGTGATCGATGGAATTGTCAACTGGGAAGACCTGCGCTCAGAGGTCCATCGCCGGTTACTTCGAGCCGCAGGCAAGAACAGACATTTCTCATCGCGCCGCCACGGTGTTCCACCAGTCTGAGGTCTGGTCAACTCATGCCATATTGTGAACCTTGCGAGCGCTTCTATACGCCATCCACGCTCTCTGCCGAAGGCGATTGCCCCGAGGGTCACCACGTGGCCAACCCCAAGGATGCTCCGACGCTGATCCAATCGGATGCGCCTCCGAGAGAAGAAGAGAAGGACCCAAAGGTTCCTTGGCACTTCTGGCTACTGCTTATAGCTGTGGTGATCTACCTGGGGTACCGGGCGTTTCAAGGAGTGGTGTGGCTGCTGTCTCGGTGAGATCGGTGAAGCTCTCTTCCTGGCGCAGGTCAATTGGTGCCTGTGACGGAGACGGTTTCGCTGCGACGAGCATCGTGTCCCCCCTTCCCACCAGCGGTCCAAGAAATGCAAGTGGTGCAAAGGCCGCTGCGTAGACGAGTCGCCTGGGATCGGTCAGCATTTTCTGGAGTGACCCAAAGCTGTAGCTCAGTGGAATGCTCTGCTGTTTCACGACCACTTGCTCGAACCCCGCTCGATGCAGGGCGTCCGTGATTGTTTGCTCAGAGAACTGCATCAGGTGATACGGGGGTTCTGGGTGTGGCCACTTGCCGACGCTGCTGGCTACTCGAAGCGAGGCTTGGGGAAACAGCCCGTCGACGTTTGGGGTCGTCAACCAGAGCCAACCGCTTTCGGAAAGCAGTTCACGAGCCTGACTCAGCAGTGCGATTGGGTCGGGCACGTGTTCCACGATGTCCCACATCGTGATGGCATCAAACGAGTGAGCGGCTTCGTGCACATCACTCAGGGTTCCCGTAGTGACGTTGAGCCCTCTAGCTCTAGCTAGGTCAGCAGTGTCGGGGTTGAGCTCAACTCCTTGGGCCGAAAATCCGGCGCTGTTGGCTGCGGCAAGGAAGCTTCCAGCGGAACAGCCCACATCGAGCAGCGAACCGGTTGCGGTCGTGGCCAGGATCATGCTCATGTGATCCTGAGCGGCTTGGTCGGCTGCTTCGATTGAGGCCGCATCATCAACGAGCTGTGTATGAAAGCCAGACTCGAAGGAGTACAGAGATTTGAGTTCATCCTCGGAGGGAGGGTTACTCAGATACACCAGAGAGCAGTCCGTGCAGCGTACGAGTTGCCATTGCTCCTCGAGCCAAATCTCTTCGGCGGCGTGAGCTTGGCAAACCGGACATGAGAGAAATGTCGGCCCCTGTGACATATGTCAATCCTATGGAATCTCGGCCGAGCCTGCAATGAATTCTGTAATTCCTAGCGAGACTTCTGCCTCGGCTAGAGTGGCCAACTCCACGGGCTGTGGCGCAGCTTGGTTAGCGCGCCTGACTGGGGGTCAGGAGGTCGGGAGTTCGAATCTCCCCAGCCCGACAGAGCGAAACCCCTGCTACGGCGGGGGTTTCGCCAGTTTTCAGCCCATATCGAGCAGGCTCTGAGGGGGTCTAGGTGACCCATTAGGTGACCCATAGGAGCCTAGATATTTTGCACTAGAGAGAAACGGCTCAGAGTCGGGGTCATAAGCAGCAGGCTCGGGATCGTAATAATCGCACCCCCCTAGTCACTCATAACTAATCATGAGGAGAAGTCGGGGTCATAAGCGATGGGGTTGGGGTTGTAAAAATGTGGAAGGCCCCGACGTTGTGTCGGGGCCTTCGCTTAGTTAGTGGGTGTGCGGGTCAGCCTGCTATTGTGCGTGGGCATACCGTGGATTGAACAACATCATTCGGACACGTCGTGTTCGACCAGGTGGCGCCGGTCAGGTCTGCGTCGGTCAGGGTGGCGCCCCAAAGGTAGGCGCCGGTCAGGTCTGCGCCGGTCAGGTCTGCGCCGGTCAGGTCTGCGGTGAGCAGGTTGGCGTTGGTCAGGTTGGCGTTGGTCAGGTTGGCGCCGCGCAGGTTGGAAGAAATCAGGCTGGCGCCGGTCAGGTCGGCCTCGGTCAGATTGGCGTTGGGCAGGTTGGCGATGGTCAGGTCGGCATCGGTCAGGTTGGCGTAGCTCAGGTTGGCGTTGGTCAGGTTGGCGAAGTACAGGTTGGCGCCAGTGAGGTTGGCGTAGATCAGGTTGGCGTTGGTCAGGTTGGATCGGAATGGGCTGATATAGGATAGGTTGGCGTTGGTCAGGTTGGCGTAGCTCAGGTTGGCGTTGGTCAGGTTGGCGTTGGTCAGGTTGGCGGCGGTCAGGTTGGCGTAGCTCAGGTTGGCGCCGGTCAGGTCGCCGCCAAGGATTGGATTGGTCAGGTGGAGGATGGCTCCGAAGAGGAAGGAACCAGACAAATCTGCTCCACGCAGGTCTCGCCCTTCAAGGTTGACGAATGGTGCTGCACAGTTACGGAAGATCAGCGGCGGCCCTGCAGATGTCTCACACGCAGGAACCGTGGTGGTTGTGGTTGTGGTGGTGGTTGGGACTGGTGCAGGCGTGCACGCAGCGACTAACGCCACACATGCCGCTGTCAGGACTAACAAAAGTGAACCTTGTTTGCGCATACCTGTTCTCCCCTAGTTCAGCCGCCGAATGACGATTTCCATAGTTTAATATGGCAAAAATGGATCTGCAAACATTTTTTAATCATGAATCAACCCGAGGAGTAGATGACAGAGCCCTCGCTTGCAGCGTGGGGACTGTTCCGTGGGCTCTGAACTCGAGACGCAAGAGCCTGGGCTCCTACTGGGACGTCACGGACGATCCCCAGCTTTAGCCAAGAACCACTTCCACCTTCTCGGTGCCATGACCACAACGTCAGGGTGTTGTCCAGTGGCCTCGTGTGAGGCTTGAGCAGCCCGAGCTACCGAGTCGAGCAGATCGTAGGCACTCGTAGCCGTAAGGCTGATTGAGCCTGCACCTGAAGTTCCAAGCAGCCCAGTGACTTCACCATTGGAGCCGGAGCCGTTGAGAACCTGGGCTTCTTGCTGGGCGAGTACTGCACCAAGAATCTCTCGTGAGATCAGGTTATCGAGACCAACTTTGGCGGCACGCTCAACAATCTGAAAGTCCAAGCTTGCCATCGAGTAAACGGTTCGCACTGGTGTAACGAGTTCGTTGCTTGCTGGGTCATCGACTGTGAGCGCTGCTCCCTCGGTGGCCTGCATCGAAGCAGTAGACCCAGTGGGACTGGGTTGGGGTTACAAAAATGTGGAAGGCCCCGACGTTGTGTCGGGGCCTTCGCTTAGTTAGTGGGTGTGCGGGTCAGCCTGCAGGTGTTCAGGCGCACGGTGTTGATTGGACAGCACCATTCGGACACGTCGTGTTCGACCAGATGACGAAGCCCAAACTGGCGTCGGTCAGGTCGGCGTCGGTCAGGTCGGCGTCGGTCAGGTTCGCTTCGGTCAGGAAGGCGTAGTAGAAGTTGGATTTGATGAGCGTGGCGCGGGTCAGGTTGGCGCGGGTCAGGTTGGCGACGACTAGGTCGGCGCGGGTCAGGTTGGCATTGGTCAGGTTGGCGTCGGGCAGGTTGGCGAAGGTCAGGTCGGCGTAAGACAGGTCGGCCGCTTGCAGGTCGGCGTCTTGCAGGTTGGCGCCGGACAGGATTGCGAAGACCATGTGGGCTTCGATCAGACTGGCGTTGGTCAGGTTGGCGTTGGTCAGGTTGGCGCCATACAGGTTGGCGCTGATGAGGGTGGCGCTTCCCAGGTGGGCGCCGGTCAGGTTTGCGCCGATGAGGGCGCCGCGCAGGTTGGCGCCGATGAGGGTGGCGTTGGTCAGGTTGGCGTTGGTCAGGTTGGCATTGGTCAGGTTGGCGATCACTAGGTCGGCGCCGGTCAGGTTGGCATTGGTCAGGTTGGCGCCGGTCAGTTGGGCGCCGCGCAGGTTGGCGCCGCGCAGGTCGCAGCCGCTGAGGTTGACGAACGGCCCCCGTGCGGCGCAGTCAACTGGTGCAACCGTGGTGGTGGGTGGGACTGGTGTAGGTGTACACGCAGCGAATAACGCCACACACGCCACTGTCAGGACAACTAGAAGTGAATCTTGTTTTCGCATGGTTTCAACCTTTTGTTTGGGCACCGGATACCAACACTGAGAGGATAGCAGTATGAAAGTGGATGAGCTCTCCAAACATTTTTCAATGATGAAACAGTAGGGCCGCAGGAAATGACAGAGCCTACGCTTGCAGTGTGGGGGTGCGAGCGTGGGCTCCGAACTCGAGGCGCAAGAGCCTGGGCTCCTACTGGGAAGTCACGAACGATCTCAACCATCGGGGGAGTCTCACCGAAGAACAGATCGTCTCGACGTGCAACGATCACTCGGTCTTGATTGGTTGAAAGTGTCAATGGCATTGAGGGATTGCAGGATCCAGAGATGCTGCAAACAGTGCCACGCTGCAGGAGCGGCTTTTCGGTTTGACCTGCAGAGCGAACCTGTCCGGATTTGCGAATGGTCGATCAGGCCGGGCATTCCGTGGACATTGCAACCCCATTCGGGCAGGTTGTGTTCATCCAAGTAGACCCAAAGAAATAGGCACCCGAGGTGTTTGCACCAGTCATATCGGCCTGTGAGAAGTTCACGTTCTGCATGTTCGCGTTGGCCAGGTTTGCGGTTCGCAAAATTGCAGCACTCAGGTCAGAACCGTATGCGTAGCTTCCACTGAGGTTGGCGCCCGTTAGGTCTGCCCCACCCAAGAGAGTCTGCTGCAGGTTGGCGTTACTCAGGTTGCTCCTCACCAGACTGGCTCCAGTCAGGTCGGCCATAAAGAAATAGGAGCTACTGAGGTTCGCATCAGAGAGCTGCACCCCAATCATGACTGCCCCTTGCAGGTTGGCGTTGCTCATCTCTGCGCCAGACAAGTCGGCGTTGGTGAGGTCGGCCATATACAGATAAGTGCTCACTAGATTCGCCCCGGACAGGTTGGCTCCTGCTAGGTCTGCGTTGCTCAGGTCCTCTCCACGAAGGTCACAACCGTGAAGGTCTGCTCCTGTGGTGCGGATACTGCAGTCGACTGCCGCTGGAATTGTGGTTGTGCTCGTGGTCGGTGCCGGACTCGGCGGCGTGCAGGCCGCGCCACATGCGCCCAACAGAAAAACAACCATCAGTGCCCTCGGCCAGAGGCGTGGTAGTACATTCACAAATCGCTCCCGTTCAATCTTCGCCTAACTGACAAGGGTGCAGGTCTTGGGTGTGAACTCCAATAGGCCGTTTTGCCTAAAGTTGACGCTTGTACACCCTCCTGCTGGATGTTCCACCAAGGAACTGCCGCGCCGGCATCAGGTTTGGGCGAGGAGTGGTTACTAGCGCTGCTTGCGCCGCCAGAGATAGGTCGTATTGAGGAACCAGTTCAAGATCAGGGCTATGGATGCGCCGATCAGGTTCTGCACAACACGCGATGCACTCGTTCCAAGAAGATTGAGCAAGAAGCCGATGTTCTGCAGTGAAGTGAAGACTGCGACGTGAACACAGAAGCCGACTAAGGACATGACTTCATAGAGGGCAAATGCTGGAATCAGCGCCCAGCCCCGGTAACGCTGCTCCCAAAAAGTGAACTCGTTGTTCATAGCGAACAGCAACAGAATGGTGACTTGAACGCTGAAGAGGAACGAGGTTGCAACGGGGTCGATCGCAGCGTTCAGTCCCGTGGTGATCTCGGGGAATCCGACTGCTTCGGCCAGCGTGAAGAGAACAGAGTTGACGGCCAAACCAACCAGGCCAACCATTGCGTACAGCAAGAACGTGGGATTGATCTGCCGGCCAACCCGCAGCTCCGCAACGCCCAGCAGGTACGAGCGGATGACGGATCGGTTGAGCTTGGTCTCGCCGTGTATCCGGTTGGAAAACTCGTAACCAACTTCGTCCACCCGAAGTTGGTGGTTACGACCAATAAATTCAAGCAGAATCTTGAATCCTCGAGGATTGATCGAAGGGGCAGTCTGCTCGTATGCCTCACGAGACACGACGAAGTACCCGCTCATCGGGTCGCTCACCGAGACCCGCAAAAGAAGCTTCGCAATCATCGTCGCAACCCAGCTCACGAAGCGCCTACTCAATGACCAATCCCCGTAGCCGCCGCCAGCAGTGGACCGTGAACCAACGCATACGTCGACTCGCTTGGACAGCACATGGCTGAGCATCTCGGGTAGCACGCCGGTGTCATGCTGCAGATCTGCGTCGATGACTACGAGCACCTCGCCACGTGCAGTCGACAACCCGTCGAGCACAGAGGCCGAGAGTCCCGGGTCGTGGAAGCGACGCATGACTCGCAGGGTCGGGTCCTGGGTCGCAAGGGTTTCTCCGACCTGCCAAGTGCCATCGGGGCTGTTGTCATCGGCAATGATGATCTCGTGCGGGAGTACACCAAGGGCCGCATGTAGACGCTCGATCAGGATCGGAAGATTCTCGGCCTCGTTGTACGTAGGCGTAACGATCGACACCAGCGGCTGCGGCTCGGAAGCGACGGGGGGTGCTGAAGGCTCGGGCGGTGCAGACATGGCCACGAGGATCCTACCGGCGCGGCTTGATGGACTCAGGCTTGCTCATCATTTCTCTACTTGGCCGCCTAGATTGAGCGCATGTGCGGTCGGTTTGTTTCTACCTCCACCTCGTTGAGCATTGCCGACTTCTTCTCCCTAGATGCAGTTGAGGAGCAGCTACTCGAGGCCGGACCCCGCTACAACGTTGCTCCCACTGCACTAGTGCGCGTGGTACTCGAACGGGGGGAGTCTCGGGTGCTGACAGCTTGTCGTTGGGGGCTGGTGCCCTCTTGGGCAAAGGACGAGTCCATCGGCGTGCGGATGATTAATGCCCGAAGCGAGACTGTGGCTACGAAGCCCTCGTTTCGTTCGGCGTTTGCTAAGCGCCGATGCATTATTCCGGTGGACGGTTTTTACGAGTGGGTGAACCTGAAAGAGTCCAAGACGAAACAGCCCTACTTCATTTACTCCTCGGCAGAAGAACCTCTCGCCTTCGCTGGACTGTGGGAGGAGTGGCGAGGTGATCATGCAGAAGGGGCAGAGGATTCGGTACTGCGGACCTGCACGATTATTACCACGCAAGCAAACCAGACAATCTCTGCGCTACACGACCGAATGCCGGTCATTCTGCCCAGAGAAAGCTGGGAACACTGGTTGTCCCCGCAGGAACAACAGCGCGAACCGCTAGAGGGACTTTTGGTACCAGCAGATGAGGATGTGCTCGAGTACTTCGCCGTTTCCACAGAGGTGAATAACGCCCGCAATCAAGGCGAGCAACTCATCAATGCCTTGTAGGGCCGTGGCCCAGCAAGACCTGGGAACCCCGGCCAGTCACTCAGAGCAGGACTACTCAGAGCAGGACTACTCAGGGCAGGGCTACTCAGGGCAGGGCTACTCAGAGACTTCGGGGTGGCCAAGTTCTCGTAGTGCCGAGCGGAGTCGCTCGGCGGCCTGGTCGAGGTCGTCGGCACTTGCGGCAGAGTCAGCGTTGGCAAAATTCAGGTCCGACTCATGGTCAATCGGCACCAAGTGAACGTGGCAATGCGGAACTTCAAGTCCGGCGATGATCGATCCAATTCGCACGCATGGGAAAGAGGCTTTGAGCGCAGTCCCCACAGCGAGTTGAACCCGAGCCAACTCTTGCCAGGTGTCTGCATCAAGATCAGTCCACTGGTCGACCTGTTGCCTCGTCACAACCAACGTGTGGCCGGAGCGAAGAGGAGCAATGGT
Source organism: Bifidobacterium breve (assembly GCA_945888825.1). Classification (GTDB taxonomy): domain Bacteria; phylum Actinomycetota; class Acidimicrobiia; order Acidimicrobiales; family Microtrichaceae; genus IMCC26207. The sequence goes on from CAMDAT010000026.1 coordinate 8,328, forward strand.
CATGAAGGCGACCACGTCTGGCCCTTTCCAAACAAAGCGACCAGGGAAATCACCGCGAATGATCTTGGTGAAAACGGAATCTTCAGTTTGGGGCGAAGAGCTAGTCATGGACGCAACACTACGAGGGGCCGAAGACTGGGGTGAATGTTTTTGCCCATCGGAGCCGAATTGCCTCTCCGAACAGCCTGTCTGGGCCATTGCTCTGGCCATAGACTGCAAGAGATGACAGACCCGGAGACAAAACATCGAGGACTCGCAGGAGAAGAAATCCCAGAAGGCGAAGACCGCCTCCTCACTGCACCAAATGCAATCACCTTGGTCCGGTTGTTGTGCATCCCGATCTTTATCTGGCTGCTGTATGGGCCACGGACTTACTTGGCTGCTGCAGTGCTTCTTGCAGCGCTCGGAGCAACCGACTGGGTTGACGGTTACGTCGCTCGGCGGTTTGGACAAGTCTCGAACTTTGGGAAGATGTTTGACCCAACGGTTGATCGACTGTTGATGATCGTTGGCATCATCGGAATCATGCTGCTGCCCCTGCAGATTGAATATTTTTACATCTTTGCTTGGATTGTCGTCATTCGAGAGGTCGTGCTTTCAGTGTTCGTGGCGGGGACGGTTCTGCTCGGCGCAAAACGAATGGACGTGACCTGGGTTGGCAAGTGCGGAACGTTTGCGATGATGACTGCGTTCCCCGCGTTCCTAGCTTCCGCTGATGCGAGCTTGGCGGGCACTTGGCAGCAAACGGTGCTCTTGGTCATTGCTTGGTGCGCAGCAATCCCCGGACTCGTCTGCAGCATGATCGCCTTTTTCGGATACTTCCCTAAGGGGATAATCGCCCTCCGTGAGGGCCGAGCGCAACGTGACAGATCTGCCAAGACGGCATCGCCAACTGAGTCCAGATGAAGATGACCTCTCACCCGCCAATTCCTCAAAGGATGTACCAATTGTGAAGGCCGTGATTATGGCAGGAGGCGAGGGCACCCGCCTGCGCCCCCTGACCTCAAATGCCCCGAAGCCCATGTTGCCGTTGGTGAACAGACCGATGATGGAGCACATCATTGATCTACTCAAAGCACACGGAATCGAAGAGATTGTTGTGACCGTTGCGTTCATGCCGAACGCCATCCGTAATCACTTTGGTGATGGCTCTGAGTTCGGAGTCAAGATGACGTACGCGTCTGAGGAACACCCGCTTGGGACGGCGGGTTCGGTTCGCAACGCAATGGGTGAACTGACCGAGACTTTTCTGGTGATCTCTGGAGATGTGCTTACCGATATTGACTTGTCTGCGCTCGTGCAGTCCCACGTAGACCGCCAGGCGTTGGCAACGATTGGTTTGGTTCGGGTTGAAGACCCACTCGAATACGGCATCGTGATTTCTAATCAGAATGGTTCAATCGAACGCTTCTTAGAAAAGCCGACATGGGGACAAGTTTTCTCTGACACCATCAACTCGGGCATCTACGTCCTTGAACCAGAAATCTTCGACTGGATAGCGGCCGATGTTCCCGTGGACTTCTCCTCGGATGTTTTTCCGGCGTTGCTAGAAGCGGGCAAGCCCGTGTTTGGGTCAGTGGCCGAAGGCTACTGGGAGGATGTTGGAACCCTCAGCGCCTACCTGCGGGCGCATAAGGACATCCTTGATGACAAAGTCTCGGTTCGGATCCCCGGATTTGAAGTATCGCCAGGTGTCTTTATCGGAGAAGGGGTTGAGATCAACCATGGCGTTGTGATTAACGGCCCCGCCGTGATCGGCGACAACTGTTTCTTGGAATCCGGGGCAGAACTCGGCGAATACTCGGTGCTGGGCGACGGAGTCCGCATGCGGCGCGACGGTCACATTGAACGAAGCGTGATCCACGAAAACGCCTACATCGGTGAAAGCGTCATGATCCGTGGCACTTTGGTCGGGCGTGCATCAGACATTCGTCGTGGTGTGCGTTGCGAGGAAGGAGTGGTGCTCGGCGACGAGGTATTTGTTGGCGAGAACGCAGTGCTCTCTTCTGAGATCAAGGTGTATCCCTTTAAGACCATTGAAGCTGGTGCAGTAGTCAACTCCTCGGTTATCTGGGAATCGCGTGGCGCTAGAAGTCTGTTCGGCAATGGGGGAGTGACTGGTCTGGCAAACGTCGATATGACCCCAGAGCTAGCGGCCAAGGTGGCACTCGCCTTTGCGACTTCGCTCAAAAAAGATGCCACGGTGGTGGTATCGAGAGACTCAAGTAGAGCCGCTCGCATGTTAAAGCGAGCGATGATCGCCGGACTCAACGCCGGCGGGGTCAACGTCTTAGACCTAGAGACGGCAAGCGTCCCGCTCACGCGGTTTCACTGCAGGGCAACGTTGGTTTCTGGGGCAATCACCCTGCGACTGAGTGCAGATGACCCTGACTCCGTCATCATCCGGTTCTTTGATCGTGGCGGCTCGGACATTCTCGAAGAGCAGCAGCGAAAGATAGAACGACTCTTTACGCGTGAGGACTTCCGGCGAGTGCGACCGGCCGACATCGGCGACATCGACTTGGTACCGCGTTCCCTTGAGCAGTACGCGCTTGCCCTTGAGCAAACCATCGACGTCAAGGCGGTCGCTGCAAGGCGGTTCAAGGTGGTGATTGATTACTCCTACGGTTCCACCAGCTTTGTTATGCCAAACGTGCTAGCCAAGCTTGGCGCAGAGGTTCTGGTGGTCAATCCTTTCGCATCGACAAAGGGAACCCTTGGATTCGATCGCGATGAGCATGCCGCTCAAGTAGCGGCACTAGTCAAAGCCTCGGGTGCTGACCTTGGAGCGCTCATTGATCCCAGCGGGGAGCAGTTGTTGTTAGTGGACGACCACGGAACGGTCCTTAGTTTTGATCAACTGCTGTTCGTGTTCTTGGACTTGGTTTGCGACAACCTTCTAGGTGACACCGTGGCATTGCCGGTAACGGTCAGCAGGGCGGCAGCAGAGATAGTTGAGTCTCGCGGATACAAAGTCTTGTGGACCAAGACTTCGGCAGCCGCACTGATGGAAGAGGCTGACTCTCCTGCGGTTGGGTTCGCTGCGAATCTTGAGGGTGGGATTATCCTCCCTGGCTTCTTGCCTGCCTTTGACGCCGCAGCAGGATTGCTCAAGATGCTTGATCTGCTAGCGGGCAGAGACGTAAAGCTGTCTGAACTCGTTGCGCAGGCGCCATCTGTTCATCTCCTGCACGAACAAGTGATTACTCCGTGGGAACAAAAGGGCACGGTGATGAGGACTCTGGTGGAGCAAACACATGGCCGAGAGGTTGACCTGATCGATGGCATCAAGGTGCACCACGACTCGGGCTGGGTGCTCGTTCTGCCTGATCCAGAAGAGCCGATAACACATATCTGGGCTGAAGGCGACACTGCAGGTGATGCGCGGACATTGTCTCAGGAGTACGCCCGGCGTATTCGGCAGATGCTGAAGTAGGTGCAGTGCCTTCCCGCTCACCTGATCTGGAGACCCATCGCAGTTGAGGACTCATCTGCATGTCTGTGTCGGGTAGCTTTGGCACCATGAACGTGCCAGAAGAACTCAGGTATTCATCCGACCACGAGTGGATTCGGATTGAGGACGGAAAAGTGCGGATCGGTATTACCGATTACGCACAGGATGCTCTTGGAGACGTTGTGTTCGTCCAAGTGCCAGAGGTAGGAGCCACGGTGGGCGCCGGAGATACCTGCGGCGAGGTTGAGTCCACGAAATCCGTATCCGAGATTTACGCCCCCATCAGCGGCACGGTCGTGGAGACCAACTCAGAGCTTGAACTCTCTCCGGAGCTGATCAATTCGGACCCCTACGAGGCAGGTTGGATCGCGACGATCGAACCGACAGATCTTGCTGCAGTCCAGGAGCTTCTTGACGCTGCCGCCTACCGGCAGATCACCGAGAGCTGAGCGCAGAACCTATGGGCGCCGATGGAGTCATCTGCCCTGTTTGCAGCATCTTGAATCAGCCAGGAGCAAACTTTTGCTCAGCATGTGGCGGCGAGTTACCCGAGGTGACCGAGCTTGCTACTGGCAGTTATCCCATTGTGGGTGTTGATGTTGCCGGTGCGGGCGAGGTTGGGCAACTCATCATTACCCGCGGTTCCACTGCTGGCGCTCGGTTTGCTCTCACAGCCGATGTGGTCACAATTGGTCGTGATCCCAAGAGCATCGTGTTCCTTGATGACATCACCGTGTCCAGAAATCACGCAGAGGTGCGTAGAGATCTCGATGGGCAGTTTCAATTGATCGACTCTGGTTCGCTCAATGGCACCTACCTTGATGGCGAACGGGTTACACAGGCGCTGCTGCGTGAGGGTGCGCAGGTTCAAGTTGGGAAGTTTAGGTTTGTGTTTGTTATCGGGATTCTCGGAGGTCCGGCATGAGTGATACTGCAACGGCGGGGCATCTTTCCATTGGAGAGGTGCTTGCAATGGTGCAACAGGATTTCCCCGATGTGACGATTTCCAAGATTCGCTTTCTTGAAAGCCAAGGTCTGATTGCGCCTGAACGGACAGGCTCTGGTTATCGCAAGTTCTATGAGGCAGACATTGAGCGACTGCGCTGGATTCTGCATCAGCAGCGAGACAATTTCTTGCCGCTCAAAGTGATCAAGAACATGTTGGAACAAGGTGTCGATCAGTACGACCCAATGGGCGATCAGCCGACACTATGGTCCACTACTACCGACCTTGATCTACTTGACCCATCAACGGTTCAAGATGACGAGGACGACGAGGACGAGGACGACCCAAGCCTGAGCGCTGAGGCTGTTGCAGGGGCTGAGCGCATGTCTCCGGCCCACCCAGCGGTGGCTTCAGCTACGCAGCGTTCAGAAGACTCCACGTCTACTCAGCGCTCCCGTGCGCTTTTGCCCGAAGCCCGAAATGCCCAGCGAGACGCAGATCTTGCATCTGAAACCACTTCCACTTCCGGAGAGCCTGTGACCGAGTCAAACCGTCCTGCGCATGCCACCCCCGCAGATGTTGTTGCAGCCCTTCAAGAGGACCCGCGCATCAAGGGGCGATCCCGCAAAGGCTCTTCTGCATCAGATGGCGACGGCTCAAGTAGTGCACAATCGGAGCCCTCCGAGGCTGCTCGATCTGGGCGCGGTAAGCCTGCGCGAAAGAAGAAGTCTTCAGCTTCGGACACGCTGCTTTCCGCTGAAGAGTTGTGCGAGTTGTGCAGCATTAGCGAGGAGCTTCTTGCAGGGCTGGAGCAATACGGTTTGGTTGTGCCCGGATTCATGGGTGGCCGGCCAACCTATGACGGCGAGGCAGTCGAGGTTGCACATTTTGCAGCTCGCTATGCCGAACTGGGCGTTGAGCCTAGGCACCTGCGCATGTACAAGGTCTCGGCCGAGCGAGAAGCTGGTTTCGTCGAGCAACTCGTTGTCCCGCTCATGAAGCAGCGCAACCCGGCATCGCGGCAACAAGCAGCAGAGCGCTGCGATGAACTCCTCGCCATGGGGGCTGAATTGCATGCTGCTTTGCTGCAGCGGCAGCTGTCGCAAATCACCCGCAACGACCAGGACTGAGAGCTCGACAGCAGGGCTGGGTGGCGCAGTCGGCGGGCATCGTAACTACCACTAAGCTAACTACGTGATCGAGCTTGAGTTGGTCGCTGTGCGAGTAGAACTTCCGAGTAACACCCCAGTGATGGTGTTGCGCGAACTGCAAGGCCGTCGCCGGCAATTGTCAATCTTTATCGGTGGACCCGAGGCTACGGCTATTGCTTTCGCCATGGAAGGAGTCGAGACTCCTCGCCCCCTTACTCACGACCTGTTCTGCGATGTTCTTGATGGCCTGAGCGCTCAACTTGAACGAGTCGTGATCACCGAGTTGCGTGAGACAACGTATTACGCCGATCTAGAAGTCAGTTCTGCTTCTGGGCTGCAACATATTTCTGCTCGCCCCTCCGATGCCGTAGCGCTCGCTGTTCGAGCAGGATGCCCGATTTTCTCTTCCGAAGAAGTACTTGATACGGCTGGATTTATTGAAGATACGGGGTCAGATGATGACTCCGATGACCTTCCTGAAGCAGTGGTAGAAGAGTTCAAACAGTTCATTGAGCAAGTTTCACCCGAGGACTTTGGTTCCTAATCGCGACCGCACTCCCTGCTGCGACTAGGCAAATCGGAACATCCACCGCATACTTACTACCTCGGAGTAATTTCTCGGATGCAACTTGCGGCCGGAATTCACTGGCACAAAGACGTGGAGCGCGATCAATGCAAGAAATTTTGAGTGAATCCCTAGAACTGCCGACACCAGAGCAGGGCTTTAGTGGTCGCAAGACAGCCGAGATTGTCGGGATCACCTACCGTCAGTTGGACTATTGGGCTCGAACCGACCTGTTGGTCCCATCTCTTGCCGAAGCTCGCGGTAGCGGGTCTCGTCGTCTGTACTCCTATCGCGATCTGCTGGAACTCAAGATCATCAAGACGCTGCTCGATGCAGGACTCAAGCTTGAGTCTGTGCGGCAGGCCTTCGATTACATGCGTGAACACCTGATCGAGGACATCACCTCGGCGAACTTGGTGATTAGCGGGCGAACCTCGGTTCTGGTTCGCTCTGGCGAGGAACTCATCGACGTGTTGCAGAAAGGGCAGGGAGTGCTCAACGTACTTCCGCTCGCCGGCGTCAAAGAAGAGGTGGACGCTCGCATCGTCGAGTTCCGCCCGGCAGGAACTCCCGCAACCGAAACCTCTGCGGTTGCAACAGAAGCGCCGGCCGTTTCTGTGGCTGCTGGTCTCTGAGGCCGTAATTGATGCAGTTCTCACCTCTAGATTCGGTTCACCGCGCACTCGACGCCAAGATGGTTCCCTTTGGTGGTTGGGACATGCCCCTTTCGTACCCTGGTGGAACGCTGGAGGAGCATCGCGCCTGCCGCAGCGACGCAGTGGCATTCGATGTCAGCCATCTTGGGACGGTTCGTGTTCAGGGGCCTGCCGCACTCGAGGCCTTGCAGCGAAGTCTGACCAATGACCTGAATAAAATCCAGCCTGGTCGGGCGCAATACACACACCTGCTTGATCCAGAAACCGCCTCGGTGGTGGATGACATCATCGTCTGGTGGGTTGCACCAGACGTGTTTGATGTGATGCCGAATGCATCCAATACCGAGGGTGTGCGCTTGGCTCTAGCCGATGCTGCTGAGCAAGGCGAGATCTCGATTGCCGAGACCACACCTCTGCGGGCCGTCATCGCAATTCAAGGTCCGAAAGCTATCGAGAGACTGGCAACTGTCTTGCCGGATGCGGCTGCGGTCGGCCGATTCCGTGTCAAAGAGTTCACCTTCGAAGGTGCAGACTGCATCGTTGCTGGAACGGGATACACCGGCGAAGACGGCGTTGAATGCGCAGTGCCGGTCAGCGTAGCGAAAGCTTTCTGGGACCTCATCATGAGCGCAGGCGTGACTCCCGCTGGCCTTGGTGCTCGCGACACGTTGCGCCTTGAGGCGGGCCTGCCTTTGCATGGCCACGAGCTCGGTGAAGGAATCACCACACTCAATGCTCGGCTTGGATGGGTCGTGAGTTGGGATAAGGGAGATTTCCGAGGCAGGGACGCACTCGAGCGTCAGAAACTCAACGGCGTCTCACCCCTGATGTACGGACTCAAGACAGAAGGACGCCGGCCCCCGCGGGCCGAGCAACCAGTGCTCCGTAATGGCGAAGTCATTGGCCAATTGAGTTCAGGTAACTTCTCGCCAACTCTTGGGTATGGAATCGCTCTGGCGTTCCTCGACCCAAGCGTGCAAGTTGGCGATCAGGTCATGATTGATCAGCGGGGCACGCAAGTTGCGGCCGAAGTAGTCAAACTGCCGTTCTTGTCACAGACCTGAATTCGGCAGTCCTGAGTTCCACAGACCTGCGGCTTGAACTTGCCGGATCCTTATTCGGCGAAAGCCTCAATGGGCGGGCAGGAGCAGACCAAGTTGCGATCGCCATAGCCGCCGTCGATCCGACTCACCGGAGGCCAGTACTTGGAATTCTTCTGGTGCTCGGTTGGCCATCCCGCTAGCGAGCGCGAGTAGCTGTGATCCCAGGCGTCGCCCGCGACTTCTTGGGCAGTATGCGGTGCGTGAACCAGTGGGTTGTCTTCAAGGGTCCACTCGCCAGCGGCCACGCGGTCGATCTCTGAGCGAATAGAGATCATCGCATCACAGAAGCGGTCAAGCTCGGCAAGCCCTTCGGATTCGGTTGGCTCAACCATGAGCGTTCCCGGCACAGGGAATGACATGGTCGGCGCATGGAATCCGTAGTCCATGAGCCGCTTTGCGACATCCTCATTGGTGATGCCGACAGACTTCTCGAGCGGGCGCAGGTCCAAGATGCACTCATGGGCAACTAGGCCACCACGGCCGGTATACAGAATCGGAAAGTGATCGGCGAGCCGTAACGCGATGTAGTTCGCAGACAGAATTGCAAGCTCTGAAGCTCGGCGAAGACGGTCACCCATCATGGTGATGTACATCCAAGAAATCGGGAGGATGCTGGCAGATCCGAAAGGTGCTGCAGAGACTGCACCAGGCCCACTGCTCGGCCCAGCGTCTGAGCGATGCTCGTGATTCGGAAGGAAGGGTGCCAGATGTGCGCC
>CAMDAT010000027.1 GCA_945888825.1 Bifidobacterium breve
CTTGGTGGCTCGGAGATGGCTCGTACCGAGTGGTACCGAGAAGGGCGTGTTCCACTCCACACGCTGCGTGCCGATATTGACTACGGCTTCCGTGAAGCCAAGACCACCTACGGTCGCATTGGCGTCAAGGTCTGGATTTCCAAGGGTGACATCTTGCCCTACAAGCACACTGAAGAGCAGAAGATTGCCAAAGAGGCAGCACTCGCAACTGGAGATCTGACAGACATGACGCCTCGGGTGGTTTCAAATCGCCCGGTGACAGTCCCTCGTCCAGCCACAGTGAGCGAAGACACAGCTACTGATGCTGATGTTGAAGAAGAGATCAAGCCCCTGATTGGTGAGGCTGATCCAGAGTTCGAGCGACTCCTCGCTGAAGAGGAAGAGATTGAGCGTTCAACAAAGTCTAAAGATGACACTTCTCCGCAGCATTTCCGCCAAGGGGATGGTGACTGATCATGTTGATGCCAAGGAAAGTCAAACACCGCAAGACTCATCGCGGTCGCACCAAGGGCACCTCGAAGGGTGGCACCGAGGTCAACTTCGGACAGTACGGTATCCAGGCTCTTGAGCCAGGTTGGATTACTGCTCGTCAGATTGAGGCAGCACGTATTGCCATGACCCGCCATATCAAGCGTGGCGGCAAGGTCTGGATCAACGTGTTCCCAGATAAGCCCGTCACTCAGAAACCAGCCGAGACCCGTATGGGTTCTGGCAAGGGCAACCCGGAGCTTTGGGTTGCAGTCGTTCGTCCAGGGCGAGTGCTCTTTGAGCTCTCCTACCCAGACGATGAAATTGCTCGTGGTGCGCTCAATCGTGCAATCCAGAAGCTTCCGATCAAGGCCCGCATCATCACTCGCGAGGAGACCTTCTGATGGCGAAGACCACTAGTACTGCACGTGATCTTGGTGATGTTGAACTCATCGAGCGGATCGCAGAAGAAAAGGACCGCTTGTTCAAGCTTCGGTTCCAACTTGCAACAGGTCAGCTTGAGAACTTTGCTCGCATGACTCAGACCAAACGAGACATCGCCCGACTCTTCACCGAGTTACGGGCCCGTGAAATCGCAGCTGCAGAAGCCGCTGCTGGAGGTGAGGCGTGATGAGCGATACAGCTTCAACAACGCCGGAGCGCAGCGCCCGCAAGGTTCGTGAAGGCATTGTTACCTCCGACAAAATGGACCGTACTGCAGTGGTCACCGTGACCGAACGTGTACGCCATATTCGTTATAACAAGACTGTGCAGCGGGCCAAAAAGCTGTATGTGCATGACGAAGAGAACGATCTACACATCGGTGATCGGGTTCGCATTGCAGAGACCCGGCCACTGTCCAAAACCAAGCGCTGGCGCATCGTTGAAGTGCTGGAGCGTGCAAGATGATTCAGCAGGAGACCCGACTTCGGGTTGCAGACAACTCTGGTGCTCGTGAAATCTTGGTGATCAAGGTTCTCGGCGGGTCCAAGCGACGTTATGCAGGAATCGGCGACGTGGTTGTTGCCACTGTCAAAGATGCGCTTCCTGGTGCCGCAGTCAAGAAGGGTGAAGTCGTCAAGTGCGTAATTGTTCGCACAAAGAAGGAACGACGTCGCTCCGACGGCAGCTACATCCGCTTTGACGAGAACGCAGCAGTTCTGATCAACGATCAGAAGCAGCCACGTGGAACACGCATCTTTGGCCCTGTCGGCCGTGAACTGCGTGACAAGAAGTTTATGCGCATTGTCTCGCTTGCTCCGGAGGTGATCTGAGATGAAGATCCGTAAAGGTGACCATGTTCGGGTGCTGACTGGAAAGTACCGTGGCAAAGAGGGCGAAGTTCTCTCTGTGGATCCCAAGAAAAAGCAGGTGACAGTCGAAGGCGTGCACATCGCCAAGCGTCACCAGAAGCCAACTCGGGCACTGCAGCAGGGCGGCATTATCGACAAGATCATGCCTATCGACGCTTCCAACGTGGCTCTGCTCGATTCTGACGGTAAGCCAACACGTGTTGGATATCGCGTAGATGCGGACGGAACCAAAGTTCGAGTTGCTCGAGCTAACGGAGGAGAACTGTGAGTACTAGTACCGCCATCGTTCCTCGCCTCAAGGTGAAGTACAACGAAGAAATCCGGGACAACCTCAAGACCACGCTCGAACTGAGCAATGTCATGGAGGTTCCCCGGTTTGAAAAGATCGTGGTCAACGTCGGTGCAGGTGCTGCAGTCGACAATAAAGGCCTGCTAGAAAAAATCGTGACCGACATCACGGCGATTACCGGCCAGAAGCCAGTGATCACCAAGGCGAAGAAGTCCATTGCGGGTTTCAAGCTTCGTGAAGGAAACGCGATTGGCGTGAAGGTCACTCTTCGCGGCGATCAGATGTGGGAGTTCTTTGATCGCCTGGTCACCTTGGCGATTCCCCGTATCCGCGACTTTCGTGGATTGCCCTCGAAGAGCTTCGACGGCCGGGGGAACTATACGTTCGGAGTTACCGAGCAATTGATCTTCCCCGAGATTGATTACGACAAGGTCGATGCCTCACGTGGCATGGACATCACCATTGTGACAACCGCGAGAACAGACGCCGAGGGCAAAGCACTTCTTGATGCTTTCGGCTTCCCATTCCGTCGGGAAGGAATCTGAGATGGCTACCGAGGCACTGAAGCAGAAGCAGCAGCGCAAGCCCAAATTCAAAGTGCGCGGCTACACCCGTTGTCGCCGTTGTGGGCGTCCGCGCTCGGTATATCGCAAATATGGCCTGTGCCGTGTATGCCTGAGGCAGTTGGCTCACGCCGGCGAGATCCCAGGCGTCACCAAGGCCAGCTGGTGAGGGGAGAGAACCGACTATGACGATGACCGACCCTATTGCTGACATGTTGACCCGTCTACGTAACGCCAATGTGGCGATGCACGACGAGGTCCTGATGCCGGCTTCAAAACAAAAAGAAGCACTCGCTGGAGTTCTTGTGAAGGAGGGCTACATCGTTGGCTTCTCCATCGGAGAAAACTCAAAGGGCCCTGGCAACGTGCTGAAGATCGATATGAAGTATTCAGAGGAACGCCGCAGGGTGATCTCTGGTATCCGTCGCATTTCCAAGCCTGGCTTGCGTGTTTACCGCAAGCACAACGAGGTCGAGCGTGTTCTCGGTGGTCTCGGAATTGCAGTCCTATCCACGAGCAAGGGTCTCATGACCGACCGCGAGGCACGTCGCCAGCGAGTCGGTGGTGAAGTGCTCTGCCACGTCTGGTAAGGATCGAACTCATGTCAAGAATCGGTAAAGCACCAATTGATGTTCCAAGCGGGGTTGATATCCAGATCTCTGGTTCAAGCCTGACTGTCAAGGGCCCCAAGGGCGAGTTGACCCGTGTGCTTGTCGAGCAGGTTTCTGTTCGTCAAGAGGGCGCAACGCTGTTAGTTGAGCGTAAAGATGATGAGCGTGAGAGTCGTGCCATGCACGGACTTATGCGATCACTAGTTGCCAACATGGTGATCGGTGTCACTGACGGGTTCCGAAAGGAACTCGACATTGTTGGCGTTGGTTATCGCGCAGCAGCGAAGGGATCCGATGGCCTTGAACTGGCCCTTGGATTCTCTCACCCTGTTCTGGTTTCAGCACCGCAGGGAATCTCTTTCGTAGTTCCAGTCCCCACTCGCATCGAGGTTCACGGGATTGATAAGCAGTTGGTCGGTCAAGTGGCCGCTGACATCCGGGCCTGGCGTAAGCCAGAGCCATACAAGGGCAAGGGTGTTCGCTACGTCGGCGAGCACGTTCGCCGCAAGGCCGGCAAGGCCGGTAAGTGAGGCGATCATGAGCGACAAATCGAAGAAGAAGCAGGACGGACGCAAGCGTCGTCACGCCCGTGTTCGCAAGAGCGTGGCAGGAACGGCCGAGCGTCCGCGTTTGGCAGTGTTTCGGTCAAATCGGCACGTGGTTGCGCAGTTGATCGACGATCGGTCAGGTGTCACCTTGGCTACAGCGAGCACACTCGAGACAGATCTCCGCGGAGGAGCGACCTCGAACTGTGACGCAGCAGCCAAAGTTGGAACACTTGTAGCTGAGCGGGCGCAAGCCGCCGGAGTCAATGTGGTGGTCTTTGATCGTGGTGGCTTCCGTTACCAAGGTCGAGTGGCCGCACTCGCAGATGCTGCACGCGCAGCAGGACTGGAATTCTGATGGCACTGAACAAAGACAATTCGGACATGCAACTGCGTGAGTCCCGCGTCATCAACATCAACCGTGTGGCCAAGGTCGTAAAGGGTGGACGCAGGTTCTCCTTTACTGCGCTCGTCGTTATCGGCGACGGCAACGGTCGTGTTGGTCTGGGCTACGGCAAGGCCAAAGAGGTGCCACTGGCGATTCAGAAGGGCACCGAAGAGGCTCGCAAGAACCTGTTCACCGTGCCATTGGCTAGCGGAACCATCATTCACCCAGTAATCGGGATCATGGGAGCGGGTCGCGTCATGCTGAAGCCAGCCTCCCCTGGTACCGGAGTTATCGCTGGTGGAGCTGCTCGAGCCATCCTTGAAGAGGCTGGAATTCACGACGTGCTCTGCAAGTCGCTCGGATCCTCCAATTACATCAACGTAGCCCGCGCAACAGTCGCAGGGCTTCAGTCGCTGCGTCGACCCGACGAGATTGCTGCCCTTCGTGGACTAGATCCCGAGGATTGCATTCCGAAGGGTTTGCTACGTGCCTACCAAGAGTCCGAGCGTGGGCCCGCACCAGCACCGTTCGAGGTTGCATGATGGCTCAACTCAAGGTCACTCAAACGGGATCTTCGATCGGCACCAAGCCAAAGCAGCGCGGTACGTTGCGTGCGCTCGGTTTGGGTCGAATTGGAAAGTCCCGTGTCCATACAGATAGCCCTGATGTTCGTGGCCAGATCCAAAAGGTCCCGCATCTTGTCAGTGTTGAGACTCTCTCCGAAGAGGAAGCCAACTGAACATGAAGATTCACGATCTGAAGCCCCCAGAGGGCGCACACAAGTCGCGTAAGCGTGTTGGTCGAGGTATTGGTGGCAAGGGCGGCAAGACTGCCGGCCGCGGTACCAAGGGCCAAAAGGCACGTAGCAAGATTCGCGTCGGTTTCGAAGGCGGGCAATTGCCGCTGGCAATTCGCACGCCCAAGCTGCGAGGTTTCAATAACCCGTTCCGGGTTGAATACCAGGCAATCAATCTGGACACGATTCAGGAGTCAGGTCTTGATGAGATCTCTCCCGAGACTCTGTTTGCCAAGGGTTTGGTCTCAAAGGGTGCGCTGGTCAAGGTGCTTGGTCGAGGCGAACTCAATCGCAAGGTGACCATCAAGGTGCATGGCTACTCCGCATCTGCAGAGGCCGCAGTTACCAGCGCAGGCGGAACAATCGAAAAGATTCCGTTGCCATTCAAGGTCCGCCCCGCATTCCACGGAAGTGCTCACACCAACCGCTAGGCAAGGGTGTGTCAGCGGGGGAGCGCTATATCGGCTAGCTTCTCGTGACCATCAGTTGCTGAGTCCCAGGAGTGTCAGTGTCTCGTATCGGCAACATCTTTAAAGTTGCAGACCTTCGCAACAAGGTGCTCTTTACCTTGTTCATGTTGGTGCTCTACCGGTTGGGCTGTTACCTGCCCGTGCCCGGAATCGACCAGAACGCGGTGAACTCCATTGGAGAGCAGGCTCGTGAGGGCGGCGTGCTGGCATTTTTGCAGTTGTTCTCTGGTAACGCGCTGACACAGTTCAGTCTCTTTGCGCTCGGCATCATGCCGTATATCACCAGCTCGATCATCATGCAGATCCTGACGGTAGTGATCCCCAAGCTGCAGGAATGGCAGCAACAAGGTGCAACCGGTCAGGCAAAGATCACCCAGTGGACGCGTTACCTGACCATCGGAATCTCGGTGTTGCAGGCCACGGGGCTCGTGTTCTTGTTCCACAACGGTGGCGGCGGCTTGGTCTCGAGTAGTAGTGGAGAGATCGACCTTGTCCCCAACTTCACTCCGCTGACCGTCATGTTGATTGTTGTGACCTTCACGGCTGGATCTGCGCTTCTTATGTGGATGGGCGAGAGCATCACGACCCGTGGCATTGGCAACGGCATGTCGCTCATCATCTTCTGTTCGGTGGTTTCGGGTCTGCCAAGTGCTTTCTCCGTCCTCTACGCTTCTGCACCTTGGAAGCTCGCGGTGTTCTTGGTATTCGTCATCGCAATGCTCTTTTGCATCGTGTTCATCGAACTTGGGCAGCGAAGAATCCCGGTTCAGTTTGCGAAGCGGGTGGTTGGGCGTCGGATGTACTCCGGGCAGAGCACCTACATCCCGCTCAAGGTCAATCAGGCCGGCGTGATCCCAATTATCTTCGCTAGTGCCGTCATCAACTTGCCGGTGTTGCTATCGCAGGTGCTGCCATCGAGCGGCTGGGGTGCGTCGGTGTCCAAGTGGATCAATGACAATTTGGCAAACACCATCAACCCGATTTACCTATCCGTGTTGGCGCTGTTCATCGTTGGCTTCTCGTACTTCTATACGGCTATTGCTTTCGACCCGGTGCAGCAGGCAGACAACCTTCGCAAGCAGGGTGGCTTCATTCCCGGTATCCGACCAGGGCCGCAGACGGAGCACTACTTGGCCAAGGTTCTCAACAGAATCACCTTGCCAGGAGCATTGTTCATCGCGGTGCTGGCAATTACTCCAACCGTGCTAGTGAGAATCCTGCTCGGTGCTACTGGCGGCGGAGCGGCTTACTCAGTGGGTGGAACTTCGTTGCTGATTGCTGTGGGCGTTGCGCTCGAAACGATGAAGCAGGTTGATAGCCAGCTCATGATGCGTAACTACGAGGGTTTCCTGTCAGGTAAGTAGGCCACTCGCCCCGGCGAGTTTGCTGCACTGCGCAAAGGAGGACGTCATGGAATCAACTACTAGGCCACCCGTGCGACTCTTGGTATTTGGTCGTCAAGGTGCAGGTAAAGGAACTCAGGCAGTTCGTCTTGCCGAGCAGTTTGGTGTGCCACACATTTCCACTGGTGACATGTTGCGCGCTGCAGTTCGTGAGGGCACCGAATTTGGGCAGCGAGCCAAAGAGATTATGGACGCGGGACACCTTGTCTCGGACGAGGTCATGCTGGGATTGATTTCTGAGCGCCTTGCGCAGCCTGATGCTGTGAACGGTTGGTTGCTCGACGGATTCCCTCGGACCCTGCAGCAAGGTAAGGACCTGATGGCGCTGACAGGCGCTGACGGTATTGACCTAGCGCTCGATCTTGATGTTGCCGAAGATGTGGTGGTCGAGAGGATTTCTTCTCGACGGGTGTGTTCCTCGTGTGGAGCTAACTATTCGGTGCAAGTACCGCCGACTTCGCCCTGGACTTGTGATGTCTGCGGGGGAGAGGTCACCCAGCGAGACGATGACACTGAGCAGGCCGTCCGTGAACGGCTAGCAACGTACCTGCTGCAGACTATTCCTGTAGTGAAATGGTTTGAAGAGCAGGGGCTTTTGGCAACTGTTGACGGTGTGGGTGACCGTGATGAGATTACCGAAGAACTGATTTCACTCGTCACAAATCGCCTCTTTTGATTACTGGCCACGGTTCATCTAGAGTTACCCCTCGGCCCGATCAAGGCCGAGAAGTTATCAGCATCATATTGTTCCACCCCTCGGGGACTCACAGGAGGAAGTAGTTCTGGCTAAGCCCAAGGAAGACGCCATCGTCTTGGAAGGAACGGTTACCGAACCGCTCCCGAATGCCATGTTCCGAGTTGAACTCGAGAATGGCCACAAGGTTCTGGCGCATATTTCCGGAAAGATGAGGATGCATTACATCCGTATTCTTCCTGGAGACCGGGTGCAGGTAGAACTGACTCCCTACGACCTGTCCCGCGGCAGGATCACCTACCGCTACAAGTGATTGCTAACTAGAGCAATCGAATGGACTGGCAGTACCAGTCCGGAGAGACCGATGAAGGTTCGACCGAGCGTTAAAAAGATTTGTGAAAAGTGCAGAGTGATCCGGCGCCATGGGCGTGTGATGGTCATCTGCGAAAACCCGCGCCATAAGCAGCGTCAGGGCTAGGAAGGACACCATGGCACGCATTTCTGGCGTTGACATCCCACGAGAGAAGCGACTCGTTATCTCACTCACGTATATCTATGGCATTGGTCGCACTCAGGCCGAGCATATTTGTGAATCCACAGAGATCAATGAGTCCACCCGAGTTCGGGATCTCACTGATGCAGAGGTCACCAAGCTTCGTGGCTACATCGAAGAGCACCTCAAGGTAGAGGGCGACCTGCGCCGTGAGGTGTCGCAGAACATCAAGCGCAAGATGGAAATTGGCTGTTACCAGGGGTTGCGTCATCGCCGTGGCCTTCCGGTTCACGGTCAGCGCACCCACACCAACGCACGCACACGCAAAGGTCCTAAAAAGACCGTGGCCGGCAAGAAGAAGGTTCGCAAGTAATGGCAAAGCCACCACCCGGGGCTCGGCGTCCCCGCAAGAAAGAACGCAAGAACGTCACCTACGGGGTTGCGCACATCAAGTCCTCGTTCAACAACACCATCGTGTCGATTGCCGATCAAGAAGGCAATGTCATTTCTTGGGCATCGGCAGGCAATGTCGGATTCAAGGGATCGCGCAAGTCGACCCCGTTCGCCGCACAGCTTGCAGCAGAACAGGCCGCTCGCCGTGCCATGGAGCACGGAGTTCGCAAGGTGGACGTTGTGGTCAAGGGTCCAGGTTCTGGGCGTGAGACAGCAATTCGTTCTATCCAGAATGTGGGAATCGAAGTCACTGGCATCAAAGACGTGACTCCTGTTCCGTTCAATGGTTGTCGACCCAAGAAGCGTCGGAGGCTCTGAAATGTCACGTTATACAGGACCTCGTGCACGCGTCTCTCGGCGTCTGGGCACCAACATCTGGGGAACCTCGGGTGAGAACAAAGCAATGGAAAATCGCCCGTATCCCCCCGGGGAGCACGGTCGTACTCGTCGCCGCGGAAACGTCAGCGAGTACTTGCTGCAGCTGCAAGAAAAGCAGAAGGCAAGATTTGCTTACGGCATGACCGAAAAGCAGTTCCGTAATCTGTACGCCGAGGCGAACCGTCGTCAGGGCGTGACCGGCGAGACGCTGTTGCGCTTTTGCGAACTTCGCTTGGACAACGTGGTCTACCGCGCCGGTTGGGGATCCACCCGGCCTCAGGCTCGTCAGTTTGTAAATCACGGCCATGTCGATGTCAACGGCCGTCGAGTTGACATTCCGAGCTACCGAGTGCGCAAAGGTGATGTTGTCACACTGCGCACGAAGTCACGTGAAATGATCATCGTCCAGTTTAATATGGACACGCTCGGACGAACCCCTCCACCATGGCTCGAAGCAGCTGATGGTGGCCAAGAGGTCACTGTTCGAGAGCTTCCGCTGCGCGAGCACATTGATGTGCCCGTGCGCGAGCAGCTCATCGTGGAGCTCTACTCCAAGTAAAGAAATGGGCTTCGGCCCGCCTGTTCCAATCCGCCACCGTTCATCAGAGGTACGCACAAGATGCTCGTCATTCAGCGCCCTACCGTTGAGGCAATCGACGAAGAAGAGGGCAACCTGCAAAGGTTCGCCATTAGCCCACTCGAGCCTGGCTTCGGTCATACTCTGGGCAACTCCCTTCGCCGCACATTGCTCTCTTCGATTCCCGGAGCAGCAATCACCGAGGTTCGTTTCGACGATGCCCTTCATGAGTTCGACACCATTAAAGGTGTCTCCGAGGATGTCACTGACGTCATCCTCAATCTAAAGGATGTGGTTCTCACCTCAACTTCAGATGAGCCCGTGACCCTGCGTCTTGACGTGCGCGGGCCTGCACAGGTCACCGCAGCGGACGTGTTGCTCACTGCAGACGTTGAAATCCTCAATACAGAGATTTCAATTGCGACAATCAACGCAAAGGGCCGTCTTGCGGTCGACCTGACGGTTGATCGTGGCACTGGCTACTTGTCGGGTAATGGTCGCAGCACTTCGACGATCGGTGTCATTCCGATTGACGCAATCTTCTCTCCAGTTCGGCGTGTGTCGTTCTCGGTGGAGCCGGTCCGCGTTGAGCAGTCCACCAACTTCGACAAGCTCATTCTCGAAATCGAGACTGACGGATCCATGACGCCTCGCGATGCGCTGGCCTCGTCCGGAGCCACCTTGCGTGCCTTGGTCGAACTCGTTGAGCAGATGTCAGATGAGCCAGAGGGTCTCACCCTCACCGAGGCAATATCCACAATCTCCTCATCTCCCGATCTTGAACTCACCATCGAGGAACTAGATCTCTCCGAGCGTCCCCGTAACTGCCTCAAGCGTGCGCAGGTCAACACGGTTGGCGAATTGCTTTCCCGCAGTGAAGATGATCTCCTAGCGATCACGAACTTCGGACAGAAGTCACTAGACGAAATTATCGAGAAGCTCGACGAGCGGGGACTTTCCCTGTCCGGCCGAGACTGAGTAAGAGGAAGATCTCATGCCAGGAACTCCAAAAAAGGGCCGCCGCTTTGGCGGTAACGCAAAGCATCAGCGGCTGATGATGGCCAACTTGGTGTGCTCTCTAGTTGCGTCCCCAACTGGCATTGTCACCACCGAGGCCAAGGCCAAGGCAGTGCGACCAATCGCCGAGAAGATGATTACCAAGGCGCGTAAGGGCGGGCTTCACAACCATCGTCAACTGTTGGCCTACTTGGGAGACCAAGAAATAGTGGCCAAGCTCGTTGACGAGGTCGGACCTCGCTATGCGGACCGTCCGGGTGGTTACACCCGAGTCCTCAAATTGGGCACGCGTCACGGGGACAATGCTCCCATGGCCAAGCTCGAACTGGTCTGAGCTACTCACACCCACCGCCTGACCTGATTCGGGTCCGGCTCGATATTTCATACGACGGCGGAGCCTTTAAAGGCTTTGCCGAAAATCTTGGCGTCACTACTGTCGCAGGTTTGTTGCGTGCGAAGTTGGAGAAGGTGTACAGCCAGCCGATTGTTCTCACTTGTGCTGGACGCACTGATGCTGGGGTGCATGCGCGTCAGCAGGTCGTCACGTTTGGCGTACGAGGAAAAAAGGTTGAGCCGATTCGTCTGCGGAACTCACTAAATGCCCTGCTCGCTCCAAGTGTTGTGACTTCTCAAGTCAGCATCGTCGAGACCCAGTTCGATGCCCGCTATGCGGCCATGTGGCGGCAGTACCGATATTTGGTACTCAATAGCGAGATACCTGATCCCTTGCTCGCTACCACTACCTGGTGGGTTGACAAACCGTTACACCTGGAGTCGATGCAGGAAGCCTGCGAGGCGCTGATCGGTCTGCATGATTTCACTTCATTTTGTAAACGCCCAAAGGACATCCCGAACGCCACGCTGGTTCGAAGGCTGCTGCAGGCCGAGTGGACTGTGGAGCCCGAGTTGAATGGCCGCCATGAGCTCCTGCGGTTTGAGGTAGCGGGATCTGCCTTTTGTCATCAGATGGTGCGCAGCCTTGTTGGCACGCTCGTTGATGTCGGAAGAGGCAGGTTTACTGCAGCGCAGGTTGGGCAGATTCTTGCAGCCAAAGATCGCTCTCTCAGCAGCAACGTGGCCCCTCCTCATGCGCTCAGTCTTTGGAAGATTGGCTACCCAGGAGATGAAACACCCGTCTGGTTGTCTCAAAGGGATTCTTAATGCGTGTATCCGAGACGGCACCGAGGTCGGGTGGGATAACCTGAGCCATGGTTGAAGTGGGGGGCCAGAATCTAAAGCGGGCCGTGGCGACCGGATCGGTCTTCTCTACGGCACTCATTGCCTTCGTTATCGAACGTTCAGCACCTGAGCGACATCTTGAACTTTTGGTTGATGTTGGGTCAGGCGATTCGCCTTACCGATATGTCTTTGATCACGATCAGTATGTGGGCATTGATCGCCTTCCAAGAGGCGCAGATGCGCTACTCGTGATGGCGGATGCCGGCTCCCTGCCCGTGGCTTCGAGCGTGGCAGATGGCGTGTTGTGTACCGAAGTAATCGAGCACGTTCCTGACGAGCATGCCCTTGCTGCAGAGCTCGCCCGCATCGCTATCGGCGGAGCCACGCTGTTGCTTTCGGCTCCATTTGTGCATGGTCTGCATGAGCAGCCTTACGACTTCCGCCGCCTGACTTCAATCGGCCTTGTGTCTACGCTCGAGTCCGCAGGATGGACCGTGGCTTCGATCAGTTCTATCGGAGGTCCGGTCGTGGTCAGCGTTGACGGACTTATGCGCTGGATGGACTCGCTACTTCGCCGCTTTGCTCGGCTGTTCTGCCGGAAGGGCTCATTACCGTATCGGGCCGTATGTAGCCCTTCTCCATTCATTCAACGCTGCTGTTCGTCTCTAGCGAGACTACGTGGCTTGAACCTCGGCCCAATCGACCCGCTGTCTGCGGCACCTCGGCTTACGCTCGGTTACGTCGTCCTAGCAACTCGGAATACCTCGGATTAAGGGGTTCGGTACGTCTTCTCGAGCGCCGAGTGCGGCGCTGCGGGAATCTAGCCCCGAAAGTCGGGAATCGCCTGCGCACTTGCCCGGCTGTATTGCAGGCCACTACTGTGATCCTTCGGCCAAATACTTCGCGCCGAAAGATCGTTTCCCGGACTTCATAGTCCGATTGCAGAAAGAGTGAGCGCAGTGCGCACCTATTCCCCCAAAGTTTCAGAGATCACGCATGAGTGGTACATCGTCGATGCTGAAGGTCTGACCCTTGGACGCATGGCGACCGAGGTTGCCCGTGTCCTGCGCGGCAAGCACAAGCCAACCTTTAGCCCCCACATCGATACCGGAGATCACGTCATTATCATCAACGCTTCCAAGGTGGCACTGTCCCCTGGCAAAGCAGAGAAGAAGATGGTCTATCGCCATACTGGTTACCCAGGTGGTATCCGTTCTGACTCCTACGCAACATTGTTGGACAAGAAGCCAGAAGAAGCCGTTCGGCGAACCATCCGAGGGATGATTCCTAAGAACCGTCTCGGTCGCCAGATGATGACCAAGCTCAAGGTCTATCCAGGACCTACCCACCCACATAGCGCCCAGAAGCCTCAGGTGCTCGACATTCCCGACGCCCGCGCTCGTTCGTAACGGAGACCTGTACACATGCCACACCCACTCGTTCAGTCCACAGGCCGCCGCAAGCGTGCCGTTGCCAGAGTCCGGATTCGTCCAGGCGACGGAACCATCACCATCAACAAGCGTCCGCTTGAGGATTACTTCCCCAACCCGACCCATCGCATGGTGCTCTCTGAGCCGCTTCGTTTGACGAGCACCGAAGAGCAGTACAACATCGACGCCACCCTTCATGGTGGTGGCGTGAGCGGTCAGGCCGGGGCAATCCGCCTAGGCATCTCGCGGGGCTTGATTGCTCTTGACCCAGAACTGCGTGCAATGCTGAAGAGCGCCGGATTCCTCTCCCGAGACTCGCGTGAGAAAGAGTCCAAGAAGTACGGCCTCAAGAAGGCCCGCAAGGCACCGCAATACTCGAAGCGCTGATCCGCGAAGTCAGAGATCGGGCTGGGCAGATGCATATCCGCTTTGGAACCGATGGTGTGCGTGGTGAGGCTAATTCGGCGCTCACTGTAGAAACTGCTTTGGCTTTGGGCCGCGCCGCTGCGCGTGTGTTTCCCACTTCCCGCGTGGTGATAGGAAGAGATACCCGTCGCTCCGGGCCGATGCTGGAACTCGCCGTTGCGGCAGGTGTCTGCGCCGAAGGGGCCGATGCAGTCTTGCTCGGAGTAGTGCCAACCCCTGCGGTGGCAGCCGTCTCGGCGCAAGAGAAGATCACCGGAGTGATGATCTCGGCCTCGCACAACCCGTTTTATGACAACGGAATCAAGTTGTTTGCCCCAGGCGGGCGCAAACTCAGCGATGCTGAACAAGCTCAGGTAGAAGCTGCCCTCGAGGACCTACTTCAGCCGGTTCCTCACCCTGGTCCGGTAAGAGAATTGGTTGGCAGGGTTATCCAAGGTGATGCTCAAGCTGGCGAGGCCTATTTGGACTCCGTTGCGGCCGCAATCGAAGGTCGAACCCTTCAAGGCCTCAAAGTGGTCTTGGACTGTGCCAACGGATCGAACTTTGAGTTTGGACCGCTGCTACTCGAACGCCTCGGGGTTGAGTTGTGTGTTCTTGCGAACAGCCCCGATGGGCTAAATATCAATCACGAGTGCGGCTCCACCTCGATTGCGGCTCTGAGTGAACGGGTTGTTGCGGAGGGCGCAGATCTTGGTATTGCCTTTGACGGAGATGCAGACCGGCTCCTAGCGGTGGATCACACCGGCGAGGAAGTCGACGGAGATCACATCATTGCTCTCTGT
This sequence comes from Bifidobacterium breve, assembly GCA_945888825.1. Taxonomy (GTDB): domain Bacteria; phylum Actinomycetota; class Acidimicrobiia; order Acidimicrobiales; family Microtrichaceae; genus IMCC26207. The sequence continues at coordinate 14,276 of CAMDAT010000027.1, forward strand.
GCGATTGACTTAGCTGCTCGGTCCCGACTGGCCCACAACACTGTTGTGGTGACCGTCATGTCCAACCTTGGCTTTTTGCAGGGAATGCAGCGAGCAGGAATCTCGGTTGTACAAACTGCAGTTGGTGACCGAAATGTGCTTCAGGCCCTAGCCGCTGGGGAGTTCTCCCTTGGTGGTGAGCAGTCGGGACACATCATTTTTGCCGATCACTCAACCACCGGAGACGGACTCCTGGGGGCGGTAGTCCTGTTGGATCTGCTGCGTAGGTCAGGTCGACCGCTTGCGGAGCTTGCTCAGGCGGCGATGACGCGCTTGCCGCAGGTGTTGCTCAACGTGCCAGTCAGCAGGCCTATGCCAGAGATTGCCAGCCTGCTGAACCAAGAGTTGTCTGCTGCCACAGCAGAACTCGGCGAGACCGGACGCGTGTTATTGCGACCCTCTGGTACTGAAGCAGTTGTTCGAGTCATGGTCGAGGCCGAGCAGAGCGAAGATGCCCAGCGAATTGCAGAGCAACTTGCATTGGCCGTAGAGATGCTCGCCCGGAGCTGACCCAAGCCCATGACTGAATACCAAGCAGATGTGAGTCAGCTGACCGGCTTTTCCGTTAGCGCTGTTAGCCTAAATCGGGTTCACAATTCAGGCCGCAACCGCATAAGCCGGGGCAGAAACCGCTGCAAGGGGCAGCAGAGGGGTAAGACAAGATGTGCGGCATTATTGCTGTAATTCGCCAGAAATCGCTACGCCTGCCGGTCCCGGCTGCGCCACTCGCTCAGACCTTGGCAGAGCTTCATTCGAATCTTGCCGCTCCTACAGCAGACCTGTGCGACAGATTGCTGCTTGCGGCGGAGCAACTCGAGCAGGTTGATCGCGTTCTTCGAGGTGTGGCTGGCTTACAAAGCCTCATCGCAGACCCCGAAGCAGCCGCTGCAATTGGGCGTCAAGCAGAGGTGCTTCAGGCTCAAGCCGAGGCACTTGAATTGGCTCTGGATCAACCCTTGGGTAGCGCCGGCGGGGCCGTGCTGCAACTGCTCAACCTTGAGCAGACCAATGCCGCACTCATCCGTTGCAAAGATGCCATCTGGGCGATTTCACGTGATCGCCTTCGCGCAGCACGTGACGTTACCTACTTGGGTTCACGAGTTCTCACGACTGCTCCGCTCAGCCCGGCGGCCACAGCTGTGTTGTTCAGTGCCCATCAGGCGCTGTCTGCGCTTGACCGACTCGAGGTACGCGGTAGAGATTCAGCCGGCCTGGAATTGCAGATTTCTCATCACGGCTTAGACCTAGCTGATCCAGCGATTCGGTCGCTGATCCAAAGTCGTGATTACCGCAGCTTTACCTCTGGCTCGGTCAAGATCGCAGACGGCACGCTCATCATTGTGTACAAAGCTGCGGCAGAAATCGGTGAACTCGGAGACAACACTGCTGCACTTCGCGCTGCAATCATCGATGATGAATTGCTGCACCTAGCACTTGGCTCGCAAGAGGTTGAGGCTGTGGTCCTAGGTCATACCCGTTGGGCAAGCATCGGCATTGTCTCGGAGCCAAACGCGCACCCACAGTGCTCGGACGAACTCGTAACCATTGATGCCACTGTGGTAACACTCGATGACACTGCTGCTAGCGAGCAGCCCGAAGCAACTTCTGGAACCGTTGGGTTTGTCACCGGAGTGCTGAACGGCGATGTCGACAACTACGCAGATTTGACGGCCTCGGAGGCACTGCAGGTTGCTCCCGAGATCTCAACCGATGCAAAGGTCATCCCCACCTTGATGTCTCGTCGGCTCATTGAAGGCCTGAGCGAGTATGAAGCCTTCCGTGAGACGGTTGTCAGACTTGAGGGCTCTGTAGCTATTGCTGCAGCGGCAGCAAGTTCTCCTGATCGGCTGTATTTGGCATCTCGCGGTAGCGGTCAAGCGATGTATGTGGGCTTTGCCGAAGACGCCTTCATTGTGGCTTCTGAGCCATACGGCGTGGTGGAAGAGACCAGTTCGTACATTCGCATGGATGGCGAGACGCCTGCTGATGAAACAAACCCAACCGGTAGCCGCGGCCAGATTATTGAACTCACTGCAACTGGTGCTGGCACGCTCTCGGGAATACGTCGGTGGTCCTACGACGGATCTGAACTGCCGGTAACCGAGTTCGACCTCGATCTTGCACAAGTCACAACAAGAGATATCGACCGGGGCGACTTTCCGCACTTCTTGCTGAAAGAAATTACTGCCTCACCAAGTTCCTTCCGAAAGACGCTGCGCGGCAAGCTCGTAGAAGAGGGTGGCAAGATCCGGGTGTCTCTTACTCCCGAGATGTTGCCGGATTCGGTTCGCGCCGGACTGCGATCCTCTCGCATCAAGAAGGTCTTCGTTATTGGGCAGGGAACAGCTGCAATTGCTGGTCAAAGCCTGGCGCAGCATCTCTCGGACTTCTTGGCCGAGACTGACCTTCGCGTGCAGGCGATTCTTGCCACTGAGCTCTCTGGCTTTGCCATGCGCGAGGACATGTCAGACACACTGATCGTTGCCATCAGTCAGTCGGGCACGACAACCGATACCAATCGAACTGTGGATCTTGTTCGTTC
>CAMDAT010000028.1 GCA_945888825.1 Bifidobacterium breve
GGCACAGCAAGCTTCTACGAGATGTTCAAGATGCACTCCGTTGGCAAGTTCTGCTTGGGCGTCTGCACCAACATTTCATGTCAGCTTCTAGGCGGCGAAGAACTCTTGGAGCATGCGGAACAGACTCTTGGTATTCGACCCGGCGGAACCACTGCCGATGGCTTATTCACTCTGGAAGACGTGGAATGTATAGCCGCTTGCACCGAAGCCCCGGCAGTGCAGGTCAACTATCGCTATTTCCAAAGCATCACCCCACAGGTCCTCGACCAACTGATCGAGGAACTTCGAAGCGGGGCACTCGATGATGTAGTTCCAGCGCACGGAACACTCGGCAAAGTTCGCCAAGATCTGGGCGAGGATCGAATTGCGAATATCACTCCGCCCGAGGATCAGACAGAGCCAGTCTGGTTGCGGCGTCATCGGGAACTTGCCGAAGCAGCCGCTGCGGCAGATGCAGCCACTCCGAGTACAGCAGGGAATGAATCATGATCGGGTCCGTGACACCTGCTAGCAAAATGGCCGAAGGAGTACCGGCAGTTGTCTCCTCGCGTTTCGGTGTTCCAGATGGCCATACTCTGGCCGGCTACACCTCTTCTGGTAGTTACAAAGGCTACGAGGCAATTCGCCAAGTCCTCGAGATGAGTCCTGCTCAGGTGGGTTCGGTGGTCAAAGACGCAACCGTGCTCGGCCGCGGCGGGGCTGGTTTCCCAGCTGGGGTTAAGTGGGGGTTTTGCCCGCCGGGAGTGTGGCCTCGCTACATCGTGGTAAACGGTGACGAGTCTGAGCCAGGCACCTACAAAGACCGCTTGCTCATGGAGCGCGATCCGCATCAGCTGATCGAGGGTTGCCTCATCGCTGCGTACGCCATCGGTGCCGCTCAGGTCTTTCTGTATGTCCGGGGGGAGATGCCTCATGCTCAAGAACGAATAGCTGCGGCGCTTAATGAGGCATACGCAGCCGGCCTTATCGGCAAGAACATTCTTGGGACCGACTTCAGCGTAGACATCGTTCTGCACTGGGGTGCGGGCGCCTACATCGTGGGTGAAGAGACTGCGCTGATTGAGTCACTTGAAGGCAATCGCGGTATGCCGCGACTCAAGCCACCCTTCTTCCCAGCGGCCAAAGGCCTGTATATGGCCCCCACCATTGTGAACAACGTCGAGACCCTGGCGAACCTTCCTTGGTTGTTCAACCATGGGGTTGAGCAGTACCGCTCGGTTGGTACCGAGGCAAGTCCGGGAACCCGCTTGATTGCCTTGTCGGGGCATGTCAACAATCCCGGAATCTTCGAGATCCCTCAAGGAACTACTACCTTCCGAGATTTGTTCGAAAGTGAGATCTACGGGAACGGAATCCGCACCGGCCATGAACTGAAAATGTTCATTCCTGGCGGCGCATCTGCACCATGGTTCTTCCCCGAGCAGATTGACTTGCCACTTGAGGGACGCCTCATTGGAGGCCAAGGTTCGATGTTGGGTTCTGGAGCAGTCGTTGTGATGGACGAGACAACCGACGCCGTGCGAGCTGCGCTGCGACTTGTCAGATTCTTCGCACGTGAGTCCTGCGGTAAGTGCACTCCCTGTCGTGAAGGCACCACCTGGGAAGAAAAGATTTTGCAGCGCATTCTCGATGGACACGGCCGTCCGAGTGATATTGACCTTCTGCTAGATGTTGCTGACAACATCTCTCCCGGGCCTTACCCAGTGGCAGCCGATCCTGGCAATGACCTTGAAGCAATTCCATTCCCGCCAAGGCAGACCACGATCTGCCCGCTTGGCCCGTCTTCGGTTGCGCCGATCACTTCTGCCATCCGCAGGTTCCGTCATGAATTTGAGGCAAAGATTGTGCAGCGAGACCTAATCTCGGTCAGCTCAGAGCCATTCACAGACCTGCCTGAGCAGTCGAGTTTGTCCCATGAAGCAGCGGGCCATGTCTGAAAAGCCCCGCAAAATTGAGATCACCGATCCCGTCACCATCACTGTTGACGGCCGTGAGGTCACTGCTCAGAACGGCGAACTCCTGATCGACGCCTGTGAGCGTAACGATGCCTACATTCCGAGGTTCTGTTATCACCCCCGCATGAACCCGGTGGGTATGTGCCGCATGTGCTTAGTAGAGGTTGATACTGGTCGCGGGCCTGCACTGCAGCCCAGTTGCATGATTCCCGTTGCCGCCGAGATGGTGGTGGACACCAAAAATGAGCAGGTGTCCAAGGCCCAGGACGGAATCCTTGAGTTCTTGCTTGCCAATCATCCCCTTGATTGCCCTGTTTGCGATAAGGGCGGCGAGTGCCCGCTTCAGGACCAGACAATGGCCTATGGGCCAGGTGAGTCACGTTGGGTTGAAGAGAAACGGCATTACGAGAAGCCGATTGCTATCTCCGAAACGGTCTACCTTGACCGCGAGCGTTGCATTCTGTGTGACCGCTGCACTCGCTTTGCCAAGGATGTGGCTGGCGATCCACTCATCCACTTTATTGATCGCGGATCCAACACCGAGATTGCTACCTTCCCGGATGAGCCCTTTAGCTCCTACTTCTCGGGCAACACCGTGCAGATCTGCCCGGTGGGGGCCCTTACCGCAAAGCCATATCGATTCCGCGCACGGCCATGGGACTTAGAAGAGGTTGAGTCCACCTGCACCGGTTGTTCAGTGGGCTGTCGAATCACGGTGCAGTCGAGTCGCAATCAGGTGTTGCGCTTTCAGGGAGTCGATTCCGATCCCGTGAACTGGTCTTGGCTGTGCGATAAAGGCCGCTTTGGCTTTGAGGCGATCAATTCCGAAGAGCGCCTCGCTGAGCCACTCATGCTCAGTAGCGATGGGACGCTGAGTCCTGCTCGTTGGGCCGAGGCCCTCAACGCAGCTGCTGACGCCATTCGCGCTGCGGACCCAACCTCGGTCGCTGTGATTGGTGGAGCACAACTCACCAACGAGTCACAGTACGCCTGGGCCAAGTTCGCCAAGGGAATCATCGGCACTGACCACGTTGATGCACAACTCGGCGACGGCCTTGCAGCCGAGGTTGTGTTGGGCCTGCCAGGCGCAACGATCGATCAGGTCTGCGCACCCGGCTCCACGGTGTTGTACATGGGACCCGATCCCAAAGAAGAACTCTCGGTTCTGTACATCCGTCTCAAGCACGCCGCCCAAGAGGACGGCGTTCAGATCATCGAACTGAGTCCCGCAGCTTCGGGCCTCTCGCCTTATGCGTCATCCTCGCTTCACTACCGGCCGGCCGACCTACCCAAACTTGTTGAAGCACTTCTTGCAGGTGAGTTGCCAGATCAAGGCCTCGCTGGAATCGATGCTGCAGAGTTCACCAAGGCATCCCAAGCACTACTCGCTGCCGAGCAGAATCTGCATGTAGTGATTGGTCGGGCCAACTTGGCTGAATCTGCTGACTGCGTAGCCGTTGCGGCTTCGGCAGTTCATCAGGCTCTTCCTGGGGCAACATTCTTGTCTGCACTGCGTCGAGCAAACTTGCGTGGTGCCCTCGAAGCCGGTCTGACTCCTGGGATGCTTCCCGGAAGAAGCAGTTTGGCCGAGCATGGCCAGGTATGGAAAGAACTCTGGGGTTCTGTTCCGTCAACTGCTGGCATGGACACAACGCAGATTCTGCAGGCTGCAGCCGCAAGCAAGATTGACGTCCTTATTCTGTTGGGGGCAGATCCGCTCGCCGATTTTGCTGACCGCTCCTTGGCTCGACGTGGCGTAGCGGGCGCTCGAACCGTGATTTCACTGGACCGTTTCTTGACAGCCTCAACTCGTCAGGCAGACATTGTCTTTCCGGTAGCCGGTTTCGCCGAGTGCGAGGGAACCCACACCAACCTTGAAGGTCGCGTCACCAGGTTGAATCAGAAGGTGACTCCACCCGGCACGGCACGCACCGACTGGATGATCGCTGCAGAGTTGGCTGCGCTGCTTGGCAAAGATTTGGGAGTCGAACGTGACGCTCACGAACTGTGGGATGAGTTCACGGCTCACTCGGCTGTGCACGCTGGTGTGAGTTCTGCAGCATTGGATGACCCCGCCGCAGCCGATGGATTGCTCCTCGACCTCGGGCCGAGGCCGTTCGTGACTCCCGTGGCTCCCCACGTTGCTCCGCAGAGTTCCTACTCGCTGCGACTCATTGTCAACCGCACCCTCTATGACCAAGGAACAGAGATTCACCACTGTGATTCTTCTTCTGGCCTTGCCCCCGCTGCTTCCGTGCGCCTCAGCCCAGCCGACGCGGCACCGCTAGGTGCAGAGGACGGAACACAGGTCACGGTGAGTTCCCCCCATGGATCGATCACTGCTGCATTAATCGTTGATTCCGGAGTGCCCAAGGGTTCCGCTGTCCTGCGTCACAATCTCGAAGGTGCAGACCCTGGCCTACTCATCGACTCCGCAGATGTGGTCTGCGAGATTCGGGTTGAGGTGAGCTGATATGACCTCAACACTTCAGTCGCACGTGATCGCAGGAATGCTTGCCAACGACCCGCTCCTGAGCGGCGAGGTGGGCCTCACCACTCTGCTCGTCGTGCTCATCAAAGTGGTAGTGGCATTTGTTGGCTTGCTGCTCTCAGTCATTTTGATGGTCTGGTTTGAGCGCAAAGTTATTGCAGATATGCAAAACAGGTTTGGTCCAAACCGAGCCGGACCCTTCGGCCTGTTCCAGACCATTGCTGATGGCATGAAGTTGATCTTCAAAGAGGACCTCATGCCTGCGCGTGCTGATCCCTTTGTGTTCAAGCTGGCACCGTTCTTGTCCTTGATCCCTGCCTTCTTGACCTTTGCGATTGTCCCGATTGCTGGCAGCTTTAACGACGGTCTCGATGGAGTCGTCACCATTCTGGGTCAGCAGACCTTTATGCAGGTTGCAGACCCACAGATCGGCATCTTGTTGTTTCTTGCCATGTCTTCCTTGGCGATATACGGCATCATGCTGGCTGGTTGGGCCTCAGGGTCTAAGTACCCCCTATTGGGATCGGTTCGAGCCACAGCACAGATGGTCTCCTATGAAGCAGCATTGGGCTTAGCTCTGGCCTCGGTGTTGCTCATTGCTGGTTCGTTGTCCACGAACGCAATCGTCAACGGGCAGGCAGGGTTTCGCTGGAACGTTTGGATGACTGGCCTAGTGCCCTTCGTGATCTTCACGATTGCTGCAACAGCAGAACTCAATCGACCACCCTTCGACTTAGTTGAGGCCGAACAAGAACTCGTTGGTGGCTTCCATACTGAGTACTCCTCGTTCCGCTTTGCCATGTTCTTCTTGGCTGAGTTCCTCAATACCGTAACCATGTCGGCAATCATCGTGACGCTGTTCTTTGGCGGTCCATCTGGGCCAACATTCGGCCTGACGAACTGGGTCGGTGTCTATATTCTTCCGTTCTTCTGGTTCTTCTTAAAGCTGCTTGTGTTCTTGTGCATGTTCGTGCTGTTCCGTGCGACCTTGCCTCGGTTCCGATACGACCAAGTCATGGATCTAGGTTGGAAACTGCTCATTCCTGCCTCGCTCGGATGGTTCTTGTTGCTTGTTGCAGTCAGAGTCGGCAGTGACCAAGGTTGGAACTTGGTAGCTACTGGGCTTGCTGCAGTTGCAGGTCTTTTGGCCGGAGCGTTCTTGTTGATATTGTCCATTCGAGCTTCGGCGGCAAAACGTGAGGCAGTTTCGCTGCCAGGAGAAGGAACCTGATGGGCTACCTGAACGGCTTCGGCGTAGTCATAAAAAAGTGGATTGGCGTTAAGTCAGCGACTGGCGCCCGCATCACGACGCAGTATCCCGAAGAGACTCGGCCCAAGCCAGAGCGGTTCCATGGCAGACATGTGCTGAACCGGTATGAAGACGGCATGGAGAAGTGCATCGGGTGCGAGCTCTGCGCCGGTGTGTGCCCCGCAAAGTGCATCTACGTGCGTGGTCAAGATAACGATCCAGAAAACCCAACCTCACCAGGTGAGCGATTCGGGTTTGTTTACGAGATCAATTACTTGCGCTGCATTCATTGCGACCTGTGTGTCGAAGCCTGCCCAACCGAGGCAATTACAGAGACCAAGCTCTTTGAGTTTGCGTTCACGAATCGCGCCGACGCCATCTATACAAAAGATGAACTCCTAGTCGACGATTCTGGCCACCCGCAGCAACTCCCTTGGGAGAACTGGTCCGGCGGCTTTGACCCAGCTCAAGACAGTTCGGGTTGGATGAGGGCAACTGCGCCGAGTGGAGATGCTGATTTTGTTGGCATCGTTGCTTGGGCCGGTGAGCTTGGCTACGGAGTCCGTGACCCGCAGAGGGCCAGCATTGAAGTTGAGTCTGGTCCTGTTCCCGCTGGTGCCCATCATGATGACGCAGCGCAGGATCACGGCGAGCACGGAGATGCCGATCACGCAGATCCAACTGAGCCAGAATCAACTGAGCCAGAATCAACTCCTGCTACCAAGACCCCTGGCCACTTTGATTCCTCGGCTGATCTCCCCGAAAAGAAGAGGAGGTTCGGTAAGTGAGAGTTGAGATGTTTACTTTTCTGCTCACGGCCGCGATCTGCTTGGCTGGGTCCGCTGGCGTGGTCCTTCTTCGCAACCCAGTTCATAATGCCCTCAGCTTGGTGGCAACCCTGTTTGGTGTTGCAGTGCTGTTCATCCAGCAGGGCGCATATTTCCTGGCAGCAATTCAGGTGATTGTCTATGCCGGTGCAATCGTGATCCTGTTCTTGTTTGTGATCATGTTGCTCGGGGTTGATAAGGCCGAAGGACTCGACCGTGATCCGATTCTTGGCCAGCGGCCTGCAGCGATCGCTGCAGGAGTAGCAATTCTTGGTTTGAGCCTTACTGCGCTGTTATCGGTTGGTTCCCGAGTCACCGGCCAAGCTTCCACTCTTGCTGCGATTGACGGATCCGAGCCAAATATCAATGCGCTCGCAAAGGTTTTGTTTACTGATTACGTGTTCGCTTTTGAGATCACCTCGGTGTTGTTGACGGTGGCAGTAGTTGGCGCAGTGGTCCTGTCCCGAAAAGCAGGCCCAGCCATCGATGTAGCTGAATTCCCAGAAGGAACCACTGCGGATCTTCTCCAAGCCAAATACGATGCTGCGGCAGTGGAGCAAGAGGTTCTAGAAGAGGTCGCAACAGAAGATGAAACTCCCGAGGGTGAAGCTGAGACCACAGAGGAGGCTCTCCGCTGATGCTGGCATTGAATGAAACCTGGTATCTGGTGCTTGCGGCGATGATCTTTACGATCGGCTCGGTGGGCCTACTCACACGTAAGAACCCGCTGGTGATGTTTATGTGTGTGGAACTCATGCTCAACGCCGTCAATCTGACATTCGTGACCTTTTCGAAGGCACTAGACGACATTGCTGGTCAAGCAATCGTCTTTTTTGTGATGGTGGTGGCTGCAGCCGAAGTAGTGGTTGGGCTCGGGATCATTGTGGCAATCATGCGTCGCCGACAAGGTGCTAACGCCGATGACATTTCGTTGTTGAGGGGTTGATCTGATGAATCTGATCTGGCTCATCCCTTGTCTTCCCCTGTTTGGGTTTTTAGTCCTGTTAGTCGCCGGCAGAAAGCTTGGTGACCCTGGTGCTGGTTGGTGGGGAACCGGGATCGTTGCGGCAAGTTTCCTGGTGGTAGTAAAGGTCTTCTTTGACCTCTTGGCGTTGCCCGAGGAAGAGCGATCCCTGACGCAGACTTTGTTTACGTGGATCCCGTCGGGAAGCTTCAAGGTCAGCATCGGATTTTTGGCTGACCCGCTCAGCATTTTGATGTGCCTCTTCATCACGGGTATCGGCGCACTCATTCACCTGTATTCCATTGGCTACATGAAGGGGGACGAGAAGTTCTCCAAGTTCTTCCTGTACCTGAATTTGTTCCTAGCCTCGATGCTGCTGCTCGTACTTGGCGACAACCTGCTGCTGACCTTCTTGGGTTGGGAAGGCGTTGGCACCTGTTCGTATCTGCTCATCTCGTTCTGGCATACCGACCCTGCGAATGCTTCGGCCGGCAAGAAGGCCTTTGTTACGAACCGAATCGGTGACTTTGGGTTCATGCTGGGGACCTTCTTGGTGTGGGTCACCGTCGGGTCAATCAACTATGCAGACATTGGACCTGCGGCTCCGATGATTGCAGCCGGAACTGCGACTGCGATTGCCCTGTTGTTCTTTCTTGGAGCAGTTGGCAAGTCGGCACAGTTGCCGCTGTCTGTCTGGCTGCCCGATGCCATGGCGGGGCCAACTCCTGTCTCGGCACTGATCCACGCGGCCACCATGGTTACTGCTGGCGTTTACCTGATTACTCGCCTGAATCCCATCATGGCCCAGGCTGGATGGGCCAATGACGTGATTGCTTGGACCGGTGCCATTACGGCGCTAGTCGCAGCATCGATTGCAATTGCACAGACCGATATCAAAAAGGTGCTGGCTTACTCCACCGTCTCGCAGCTTGGTTACATGTTCCTAGCAGTTGGAACGCAGAATTATGTGGCCGGAGTCTTCCATATGGTGACCCACGCATTCTTCAAGGCGCTGCTGTTCTTGGGTGCAGGCTCGGTCATCATGGCAATGTCTCATGAGCAAGATATGCGCAAGTTTGGAAACTTGCGTAAATACCTGCCCGTTACTTTTGCGACCTTCATGATCGGATGGTTGGCAATTTCAGGAATCCCGCCGCTAGCGGGATTCTGGTCAAAGGACGAGGTGCTCGCTGGAGCATTCAATGCCGGCCCCGCTGGCCCCGTGCTCTGGTTCATTGGACTACTCGTCGCATTGATGACGGCGTTCTATATGACTCGCGTCGTCATCATGACCTTCTTCGGAAGCGAAAAATGGCGGCTCACTGATGCCCCTCATGAAGCAGTCGAGTCTGCAGATCTCGAGTCTGAAGCTGTCGAGTCCATGGATCTTGTTACTGCCTCGGTTGCTGCAGCCGATCATGGGGGTGGTCATGATGATCACCATGGTCTGAGTCCAGATCACACCCCTCAAGAATCTCATTGGACAATGACCGCACCGCTAGTCATTCTTGCCGGGCTGTCCATCTTTGCCGGGGGAATCAACTTGCCGTTCGGCTCTGATTTTAAACACCTCGAACGCTGGCTAGAGCCCACTCTGGCATACGAACATGAGCTTCCGCCCGTGCCGGTATTGGTGCTGTTGGCCTTTGCCGCAATTGCAGTTGCGAGTCTCGGGATCTTCTTGGCCTACTTGGTCTATAGCAAACACAAGATTGCAGCCAAGAAGATTGAACGGCCAGTGTTGGCCCATGCGTGGTACATCGATGAGACCTACGCAAAGGTTGCTGGCGGACCAGGCGAGGCAGGGTTCCAAGGACTGGCTGACTTTGATGGCACGGTGGTTGACGGTGCAGTGAATGGGGTCGGCGCAGGTGTGCTTGGCATAGGAAACAAACTTCGGCCCGTACAGTCCGGACTCGTGCGTAGTTATGCGCTCGGCATCAGCATCGGCGGAGCACTTCTGCTCGCCTTCATCGTCACGAGGATGAACCTGTGATTGGAACTCTCCTCAACTCGACCAGTCTTCTGCTTGCTTCGGAGTTCGCAGAAGAGTCAGCGAACGCTTCGAATTTTCCGATGATTCCGGCGCTGATCATTACGCCGCTCATTGGCGCAATCATCATTGCGCTGATCCCTCGGTCTCGGTCCGATCTGTATAAGCAGATCGCGGTTATTACCAGTGTGATCACTGGCGCTTTCTCGATAGCCATGCTCGTGGCTTTCAATACTGGGGATTCGGGCTACCAGTTCGTTATCGATCAGCCATGGATTAGCGATCTTGGAATCTCGCTGCACTTTGGCGTGGACGGCATTTCACTGTTCTTGGTGGTTCTGACGGGAGTGATCTTCCCGATTGCGCTACTCGGGGCAAAAGTAGATCACGACCCAAAGCCCTATTACGGGTGGCTCATGGTCTTGATGGCTGCCTCTATGGGTGTGTTCAGCTCGCTTGACCTGGTGCTGTTCTTTGCCTTCTTCGAATTAGTCCTTGTTCCGATGTACTTCTTGATTGGCCTGTGGGGCCACAGCAACCGCGTCTACGCAGCCACAAAGTTCTTCTTGTACACCATGCTTGGTTCGGCCTTCATGCTGGTGGGTCTGGTCTCGCTAGCAGTCTTGAACGCCCGAGCGATGGGTGGGCCGATTACCTTCGACTTGGTCGAGATTGCAAAGAATCAAGCAATCTCAGTCACCGCTGGCCGCTGGATCTTTTGTGCTTTCGCAGTTGCCTTTGCTGTCAAAGTTCCGCTGTTCCCACTTCATACTTGGTTGCCAGATGCACATACAGAGGCACCCACTGCGGGTTCGGTGATCCTCGCTGCAGTCATGCTCAAGCTCGGAACCTATGGCTTCATTCGCTTTGGACTTGATCTGTTCCCCGAGGCTTCACATTGGGCAGCGCCAGTGATGATGACCCTCGGTGTGATCGGCATCATCTACGGAGCGATCTGCGCAACCATGCAGAAAGACCTGAAGAGACTGGTTGCGTATTCATCGATTGCGCATCTCGGATTTATCGTTCTCGGAGTGTTTGCATTCTCGGTGCAGGGCCTCGAGGGCAGCATCTTGATCATGGTGAACCACGGCATCTCAACAGGAGCGTTGTTCCTGCTCGTGGGTTGGATTTACGAGCGCAGACATACTCGCCAGATTGCAGAACTGTCTGGGCTTCAGAAGGTGGCACCCATCTTTGCCGGCGTGTTCACGCTGGTCATGCTGTCGAGCATCGGGGTTCCCGGTTTGAACGGATTCCCGGGCGAATTCTTGGTCCTGCTTGGTTCCTTCGCAAGCGCTCGCTGGTGGGGAGTTGTCGCAGTCAGCGGAGTCATTCTGGCTGCGCTGTACCTACTGTGGGCATATCAGCGTGTATTCCACGGCCCCGTCACGGAGCCCAATAAGGGATTCCGCGAGCTCAGACTTACCGAGGGGTTGGTGATCGCACCACTACTCGTTCTGATCGTCTTCCTTGGGTTGTACCCCAAACCGATGCTTGACCGAATCGAGCCGTCAGTGGAGCGGTTGCTCGCCCATGTTGATGCTGAAGTGGAGGGGTTTGAGCTCCGAGAAGTCAAGTTTGTCGCTCCGCTTCCTGGTGAAGTAGATGCTGGTCACAGTGAGGCTGGCAAAACGGAGGCTGGTCACACTGAGGCCGGCGAAACTGAGGCCGGTCACACAGAGGGGAAGCCCTGATGATTGCTCGCATTGTTCAGGATTCCCCTGTGCAGACCCTTGCCGCTGAGGCCGCGTCGGGAACCCCCGAGATCATCTGGTCGGCGATTGCGCCGAACCTGATTCTGATGCTCGGCGGGGTGTTGCTACTCACCGTTGTCTCGCTGTTACGTGGAAAGTCTCCTTCTTGGTTCCCTGCAGTCTGGACTGTGGTGACTGCATCGCTTGCTCTGATTGCACTCTTTCCCCTGTGGGCTCGAGTGCAAGACGAGGGTGCGCAGACAGTCATGGCCGGAGCAGTTGGCCTTGATGGATTCTCCCTGTTTGTGACCGGCATTATTTGCTTGTCGGTGATTATGGGTGCGTTGCTCTTAGAGGGATACGTGCGCCGAGAGGGCCTTGAGGGTGCCGAGTGGTACGTGCTGTTGCTGCTGTCTGCCTCTGGTGGTGTCACGATGGCCTCGGCAAACGATCTGATCGTGATGTTCATCGGCCTAGAGATTCTGTCGGTTGCGGCCTACGTGCTCACTGCCATGCATTCCAAGCGCATCTCCTCTCAAGAAGCTGGGCTGAAGTACTTCGTTCTCGGAGCCTTTGCATCTGCATTCCTGCTCTACGGAATTGCATTGACATACGGGGCTACCGGGTCGACCAATTTGGTTCGGATTCAGCGCTTCTTGTCAGACACAGTCATTACTCAGAACGGTTTGCTGTTAGCTGGCTTTGCGTTCATGCTCGTGGGATTCGGGTTCAAGATTGGCGCTGCGCCATTCCATACCTGGGCACCTGATGTCTATCAAGGTGCGCCATCTCCGGTGACGGCCTATATGGCATCGGGCATCAAGGCAGCGGGTTTTGCAGGGCTGCTTCGAGTCTTTGTGGTTACCTTCGGGCCAACCTACGGAGCCGATTGGCGACCGATGGTCTATGCGCTTGCAGTGTTGAGCCTGTTGGTTGGCTCGTTTATGGCCATTGTGCAGACCAACGTCAAGCGAATGCTCGCCTACTCATCCATTAGCCACGCTGGGTTCATTCTTGTAGCCGTCGAGGCCTCATCTACTCAGGGAACCTCCGCTGCGCTGTTCTACTTGCTTGCCTACACCTTTATGGTCACTGGCAGCTTTGCAATCGTTACCATCATGGGTCGCACCGGTGATGGCACACACGCTCTTGACGACTACCGGGGCCTTGGGCGTGCTCGGCCAGGTTTGGCACTGATCTTTACTGTGTTCTTGCTAGCTCAGGCCGGTGTTCCCTTTACTGCAGGGTTCCTGTCCAAGTTCTACGTCATCAATTCTGTGGTGGCCGAAGGGCAGTATGCCTTGGCCGTAATAGCCATGGTCTCGGCAGTAGTAGCAGCCTTCTTGTACCTACGAGTTGTTGTCGCCATGTACTTCTCAGAGGATCCGGCAGCAGAACTCATGGAATCCAGAATCAAGGTTCCCGTTGGAGCTTCGATTGCTCTGGTGATTGCCGTAGTAGGAACCCTGTGGCTAGGAATCGTCCCCGGCGCAGTTACAAATGTGGCGAACGATGCAGTAGCTCAACTCGTGGCCTTCAAGAGCTAACGAGCAACTGCAACGCTGCAGGTAGCGAGTGGCAGGCTTCAAGAGATATCACTCGCATCCTTCTCGGCCGGACCATTACTAGGGTCTCCGGCTCAGGACGAGGCGGCATTTTGGTGGTCCGTGCAGGACAGAATTGGGCTTTGGCGAGCGGTGTAGCGTTGTTGTTGTTCTTGGAGGACAGGTCTCGTGAGTGACATGCCAAAAGATGATCAAACCTCGCAAGGCCCGAAACGCCGCCGCTTTACTCTTTCGCGCAGGACCACTAGTTCTCTGGCTGCCGATCCCAGCTCCAGTCACTTTGACCTAGCTGCGGAGGACCCAAATTGGGATGCCGAATGGGAAGGGTATGCAGCCGGCAACGAGACCCAGACGCAGAGCGGTCTGGGCCAGTTGCAGGGGATTGTGCAGCTTCCGACGGGCCAGGTTGAACTGCGAGGGGAGTTCCCACAAGAAGTCCTAGATACTCTGCGCGATCTACTGACAGTCGAGTCTGAACTGAACGCCGCCCAAGAGGCGTCGCCTCGCTTCGACACGGAGGAGCAAGGGGTGCTTCCTCGGTTGAGTTTTTGGTTTACAGCCGAAGGCGATCACGGCGCTGAGACAGATGGCGCCTGGCGGTTAGAAAAGGACGATGCCGGAGTGATCGAGTTCGGCCAAGAAACCTCGACATTGTTTCCCGCACTTTGGAAGCAACTGCTCATCATTTCTGCGGAACTCAATCCCTCGGTGCTGCACCTTTGTGCCCCCTGTCTGGAACTAGACGGCTATGGCTTAGTTATCGCTGGAGGTCCGAGCGCAATACGGGATCAGCTGATCGAGGAACTGATTCGCTCAGGTGCTGCCTACCTGACTGCTGACGATCTTGTCCTGCACCAAGGGACTCGTACTGTCTTCGGCAGTCCAAGCCCGCGTGTCACCACAAACGCTTTAGGAATGCAACAGTTCGAGGCTGCGAGCGCTGGAACTCAGATTGTTCGCCAGTGCGCTGTTGGGCTGATTTTGGTTCTGGGCGAAGAAGAGGCAGAGGTGGCTAGCTCGCTGAGTGATCTCGAGCTCCTGAGCGAACTCGAGCCAGTCAGCAAGCTCGCGCCACTGAGCATGGCTCAGACCACCAACGAGCTTCTGAGTTCTCGTAGTTTCTCTGGATCCCAGCAAGGCCCAGCCAATGGGATTGCCTTAGAGATGACAGCTCTGCTGGTAGCAGGCTCCTCATGCGTGACTGCCTCCGCTCCGACCACACAAGACGAGCTTGATCGCTTGGTGCAGGAACTGCAGGCACTTCTGCCACCAGACCGGCGGCGACTTGCCGTCTTGCACCGGCTTAACCTGGATCAGGACTCGGGCCAACGAGTAGCTGGCCAACCAGTAGCGGGCAAACGAGTAGCGGGGGAGTTTCAACCGGTCTCTCATATGATGCGCTTTGACCAAGATGCCCTTCTTTTTGCCGCAGAGTCTCAACGCGTAGAAGACTCAGATAGCACTTCGTTTGTTCCAAGGGCCGAGGTGCTGACGCCAGATCAAGCCGATCAACTCATTGCTCAGTCCGAACGCAACGCTGAGCGGAATCGACCTGAGGCCTGGCCCACTCCGAGTGCCTTCGGCCTGACCGATTGTCCCAGCGGAAAGGCTGCGCAAGCCCTTTGGCAGGGGCTCGCGTTACCCGAGAATGGGAAAGCGGGCGATATGCCGTCCGGGGTGGCAGTGGAATTACTGAGCCGCGATCTACTCCAAGCACCCCAAGCAACTCAAGACAAGGTCCTGCACGCCCATGTGCTCGCGCAGCGGCACGCTCACGAGGTAGCCGGTGCCTTGAGCTGGGTGCTACGTGTTGCGGCCGAGGTAGACGTACATCCAGTTGTCTTTGGCTCGCTCCTACAGGTCTGGGATGGTCGACTCCCTGAGCACTTCACAGACATCGGTCAGCTTGATCTGCTGATCCGCAACAGTGAGATTGACCGACTGCTTGAGAGACTCGAAAATCAGGGGTTTCAGTTAGAGGCTAGAAAGCTCAGCAAGAAGGCAGTAGACACCGATATTGAGTACAACCTTCGACACCCTGCCATCCCCGAGGTAGTGATTGCTCTTCATGCAACTCTTGCAGCGGGACCATTCGGACTGCTCGTAGACCCCGATGAGTTCCATGATCGGGCCGTACCGGTTCAGGTTCAGGAGCATTGGGTCAAGGGGCTTCACCCTGAACATCGCTTTGTTGCTGCATGTGTGGCAGCGAGTGCATGGCAAACAACCGAGAGTATTTCAGAGAGTGTTTCTGTGGGGACTGATGATGATGCTCCCATGCAGAGCGTCAATAAGTCAGGCTCCGCGGCTCCGAGCATCGCTCAGTTGCGAGAGGTCGTGATGACAGCGCCGAGCTCTGAAGAATTGCTGATGTCGGCTGTGGAGTGTTCAAGCCGCCTTGGTGCCGCTTCCAAGGTGTTCTCAGCTGTTCGTCAGGCTGATGAGGTGCTGCCCGGTCTGCCAGTTTGGTTAGTACAGCGCGCTCGCCAAGATGCTGGATTGCCCACGGAGCGCGAAATGGGACTTCGATCGCGCCTTCGTAGACGAAAGAGCGACCGAAGCCGTTAGCGCATCTCTACCAACTGATTCTCAGCTGGCATGGCTTACAGGTAGTTGACGAGATCGCCCTTCAGGGCCTTTCTGCAGTCGAGCACTGGTGCCACGGCTGACGCAATCATCTCGCGGTCAAAGCTGGAATGGTCGACCAAGTACAAGATGAGGTCGGCATTTTCTAGGTCGGCCTGCGTGCCATCTGCACGATCAACATCTTCAGGGAACTGAGCATCGCCCACATGCGGGTCCACAAGTTGAACCTGAGCGCCAAGTGTTTGCAGTTTCGCAATAATGGGCCGGGACGGGGTTTCTCTCGCATCGCTGGTATCGGCCTTATAAGCAAGCCCAAAGACCAGCACCTTGGAGCCCTTGACGGACTTGCTGTGATCATTCAGCAGAGCCTGCACACGGCGAACTACATAGTCGGGCATGTGTTCGTTGACGTCGTTAGCAAGCTCAACAAAGCGGAAGGTCTGACCCAGAGTTCGCTCCACTTGCCAAGACAAATACGAGGGATCAATCGGCAGGCAATGCCCGCCAACCCCAGGGCCGGGAGTGAAACGCATGTAGCCGAAAGGCTTGGTTGAAGCGGCGTCGATCGATTCCCAGACATCGATTCCTAGGTCCTTTGCGAACATGGCAAGTTCATTCACCAGAGCGATATTGACATGGCGGAACGTGTTTTCGAGCAGTTTGGTAAGTTCGGCTTCCCTTGTGCCAGAAACCGGCACAGTCTGCTCGACGAGACGGTCAAAGAACCCTTTGACGGCAGCCAGAGAGTCAGCGTCAATGCCAGAGACCACCTTGGGCGTGTTTTCAAGCCGCCATGTGGGATTACCGGGGTCGATCCGTTCAGGGCTGTAACCCAAATGAAAATCAGCCCCTGCCTTCAGGCCTGAACCTTCTTCTAGTAGCGGTGCTACTAACTCTTCGGTCGTCCCAGGGTAGGTAGTGGACTCCAGAATGACGGTGGATCCCTCAGAAATATAGGGAGCTAGAGAACTCGCAGCAGTTTCTATGAACGAAAGATCAGGGACACCCTCGCCCATGGGTGTTGGGACAGAGATGACAGCGATGTCGAACCCTGCGAGGTCATCAAAGTTAGAGGTCGCCCGGTACCGGCCCGTGTCCAGAATGTCTGACATGACTTCAGTAGTGATGTCTTCGACATGTGAAGAACCTGCATTGAGAGCCTCAACTTTTCGGCCGTCAACTTCAAAGCCCAAGACGTCGTATCCGCCAATAACTGCTCGGACCGCCACAGGCAATCCAACATAGCCTTGGCCAATTACGACCACTTTGTCTGTCATGCGCCCCATGAAACCCCTTGAATCTGTGTGTGCCGGCTTGTGCCGATGCTGATGATAGTCCCCGCTGCCACCGTTATATCCGCCACGGTGATCGCTTGAACACGCAGAGTCATTATAGACAATTACCTACTGAACTCCGCTCATGTTTTGCTTGCAAATCGGCATACTAAGTGTTGTACT
>CAMDAT010000029.1 GCA_945888825.1 Bifidobacterium breve
CTTTTGGCGGTTCCGGTGCGAGAGGAGCGAGAGTGTCAAGTGCCGGCGCATCCGGGTAGCTCAACATTGCCTGCAAAACCTCTCGTTGTGTGTTCAGGTCGGCAGCATTCACGTTCCTGTTACCTGTATTGATCAGTAATGAGAAGCCCAAGTTCTTTTCTGCAGCTGTTGCTAACCAGCCTGAAAGAGCAGTGACCTGCAACAAGGTCCCGGTCTTTGCACGCAAACTGCTTCGAAGTGGCTCAGACAAAAAGCGATCATCGAGGGTGCCTGGGTTGCCAGGCACAGCCAAGGAGGAAGCAATTTCGCCTTCGCTCCCCTCGCTGGCCACTAGCGCCGACAAGAACTCGCAGGTAACTCGATCATCCGGAGAGAGCCCGGAACCATCAACAAAACTCACACCTTCAGAAGGTAGACCCGAAGCTGCGACCCACTCTTGCAGGACTCCGACTCCATCCGCAGTAGAGCCAGTGCCCCCAGAAGACAGACCAAGCTCCTTGACAAGCAGTTCGGTAGTGGTGTTGTCAGAAAACCGAACCGCATCGGTGACCAACTCACTCACTGTCGGAGATTCGACCTGCAAAAGTTCGGTGGCATTCTTTGGGGCTACACCGACGCTGGGGTCTGATTCGATGGTGACGCCACGTGAGCGAAGCAGCTCGGTCAGCACTGCTGCAGCATGCAAGGTCGGATCCTTCACCACTGTGCCGCTGCCATCGACGCCATCATTCACGAGTAGCGCTGAAAGCGGGGCTACTTGGCCCTGTGTGGTGTACCGCTCGGGCCAAGAATCAACTGATCCAACTCCGTCGTGACGGGTCGCATCACCAACAACTGAGCCAGTAATGGTGCGAATTCCAGTGTCATAAATCTGATCAGCGACTTTGTCTAGGTCCGTAAAGGCCTGACCTGCTCGATCAGGCCGACCTGCAAACGAGGCCGTACTGAGCACTGGGTCACCTCCGCCGACCATGTACAGGTTGCCCTGAACAGTTGAGCCATCAGTGGCCTGGCCATCGGTCACAAATTTTGTGCTGAGTCGACTATTCGGATCGAGCCGATCGAGTGCAGCCGCTGCAACAAGCAGCTTGAGGTTTGAAGCTGGGACGAGCGGTTCGCTTACTTGATACGAAAACACGGGATTATTGGAGTCTCGAACCTGAAGACATGTACTTGCAGGAGCCTTGGCAAGGATCGGACGCAAAGCGGAGTCTAGGTTTCGAGCAGCGACTGGGCGAGCCACAGCCTCGGCAACTCGACGGGCCGAAAAGACGTCGGTGGTGGCAACTAGCGGCGCCCCTGCCGCTGCAGCAACGGGAGTATCCACCTGTTGGGTATAGCCCACTACAGCAAGAAGCAAAGCAAACGCTGCAGTACATCCAGCCGCAATCATCCAAGGCCTTGAGGCTCTCTTTGGCTGTGACCGGGAGGTCTCTAGGGAGCGGTGTCTCTGGCGGGATTTTCTTCTAACGACAGCAATCTCGGTACCTTCGGCAGACATGTTGCGTTGCTGCTTCGGCACAGCCTGAGCGGCCGCCTGCGCAGCAGTAGCTCGAAACAAATCAGGGTCGAGTGGGGTTGCACCGGCGCGCTCCGCTGGGGTCTGATCGCGTGTCGGTGGCGGGGGCTCTTCGCTAGTCACTGCTAACAGAACCGCCTAGGAGATTCCCCGTTGGCAGAAAAGCTTCTGGGCAACCATCAATCAATGGCAGATCTCGCATCATTCGATAGCGACTATGTCTCCACATGTGGCCAAGTGCTGTCACTGCGCGATCGGCTGAGCTGTAGCACAAGCGCCCCGTGCTGCGAACCGTGGCTGGACCGGCATTGTCTCCAAAAGCTACGGCGAGCTCGGTTGCAGTCAGAATTGGTTTGCCGGTTGCTAGCGATACGTCGTGGGCGGCCTGTGCGAATCGTGCATCTTGTCTCTGGTGATACGCAATGATCCGCTCCACATCAGCCTCATCGGCAAACGGGCCTTCGCTGAGCATCCGAGCCTGATTCGATTGAATCCCAATTCCTAGATAAATGACTGCGTCAACTTGCGGGTGAGAGGCAACAAGTTCGAGCACCTTTGGAATGGTGTCTCGAGTTTCGCCGCCGGCTAGGTCAACCGGATTGCTTCCACTCCAGCGCGGTGGAAGATAGGCGTCGATGGCCTCTCGCAAATCGGCAGGTAGCTCAATGAGTTCCAGGTCATGGTCACGGGTAATTGCATCCGCAGTCACCACTCCCCATCCCCCGGCAGTTGTCATGACCACCACTTTGTTGCCACGTGGCAAGGGTTGGGTTGCGAATGTGGCTGCCGCTTCAAAGGCCTCTTCAACCGTTGCCGCCCGCGTGACCCCTGCTTGGCGGCAGGCGCCATCAAAAGTGCGATCGTCATTTGCTAGAGAGCCTGTGTGACTCGCCGCTGCTTGTGCACCGCCAGCAGTGGCACCACCTTTGATAACGACCAGTGGGATCTTCTGCGCAACTGCCTTCATCTGGTCAAAGAATCTGCGCCCATCAGTGACACCCTCCACGTAGGCAAGACCAACTCGCGTGGCGGGGTCATGGCTATACATCTGCAGGAAATCGCCAACCGAGGTGGCCGCAGCGTTTCCAGCCGACACTGCCCGAGAAACTCCCACTCCGGTAGCGCAGGACCAGTTCATGAAGCTAGAGACGAAGTTTCCTGATTGGCTCGCAATCCCGATCCCACCTTCCGGCGGATACGGAGCCACGATCTGCGCACACAATTTTGCTGGCGTGGACACGACACCCTGACCGTTTGGACCCACAAGCAAAATCCCAAGCTCCTGACACAACTCAACTAACTCAGCCTCATCTGCTCGACCTTGGTCCCCTGCCTCGCCGTAGCCTGCAGAAGTCAGAAACGCTGCGCGAACCCCCTTTGAGGCTGCGGCACGCAGCAGATCAAGATTTGCCGACTTGGGAGTGCAGACAAAGATCAGGTCTGCTGCGCCCTGGGGTAATTCCTCGAGCGAGGGCAGGGTTTGGATACCTAGGACCTCGACCCCCTCGAGGTTTGTAGCGAAGATTTTCCCGGCGTATCCCGATGCGATCACATTATGAAGGCTGACAAACCCAAACTTGCCGGGATGCGTCGAAGCGCCAGCAACGAGAATTCCTCTTGGTTCAAAGAGAGCAGAAAATGATGCATCAAGTTGATCAGTCGGAATAACGGTCTGGTTCACGACTGCACCTCGACAAGGGCGTCAACAGCTATGGGTTGCCCATCAGAAATGATCAAGGGATTCAAATCTATTGACAGCACTTCGGGATGTTCTGCTGCGATCTGCGATAAGGCCAACAGGACCTTGCCAACAGCGATTCGATCCACCACAGGTTCGCCACGGAACTCGTCTAACAAGCTCTGGGTTTGGAGTTGATCGAGCATGTCCATGGCATCAACCTCGGCTATTGGCAGCAGGCGCACTGCGACGTCAGCGATCGCCTCTGCAAGGATTCCGCCAATCCCGATCAAGACGGTGGGCCCAAACTGCTCATCTACCGAGAGGCCCGCAATAAGTTCACGTGCACCGCTAATCATGGGAGCGACGAGAACTCCGGTTGCGCAATCCTCGGGTTGGGCAGCTGCGAACAAAGCAGTCGCAGCCTCGTGAACACTGTTGCTATCCGACAGACCTAGGCGAACGAGTCCCCTCTCCGTTTTATGGGAGATCTGCTCCCCACACAGCTTGACTGCCACGGGTAGCCCAACTGCATTGGCGGCAGCGACTGCTTCATCGGCAGTGCTGACAAGTACCTCTGTGGCAAACGGGATGTTGAACTCAGACAGAAAGGCCTTGGAGTCCGCCTCGGACAAGGTGCGCGACATCTGCGCAGTGTATAAGCCGGCCGGCGCCAGCCCGAGGAGGGGCCGACTCGTATCGAGAATCCTCTCAGCCCTACTGTGAGGGCATGCAGATTGTGTCAGCACTCTTTATCGACGAGATCGAACTACGGCAGGTCCCCGGACCGTCTACTCGAATTGATCTCACAGGAATCCATTTTTCTGCCGCAGCCCCTGAACCGTTTCCCGTTACGGTCACGCCACATTTGGTCATCATTGTTCGCAATGGAGTTGGCGAAGAAGCGAACGACGTCCTCGAGGTGACGTTTCATCGAGAAGGCGAGCAGATTGCGCGCAACGTGCAACCCATCGAGGTTGAGCCCGGCAAGTTCGCCTACCGATTGGTGCGCGGCGAGTTGGAGTTTCCTTCAGCCTGCTCGATTGAGGCTCACTGCCGAATCGGCCTAGGAGACGTCACCGTGGTTCCCTACACCCTGCTCGAACCGGTGTCCGAGGAGGCCTAGTCGTGGCAGTGCGCATTGCTTCGACATTGTCGGAACATCCACTTGCAACTCATGCAGTTGGAGAATGCGCAGGGGCGCTACTCGAAGCTGGTGGGCACTCGCCTGACCTTGTCCTGCTCAGCGTGACTCCCCCGCTAACGGGCGCGCTTGAGGACATCCTCGGTGCAACGCGGGCACTCCTCGCACCTGGCGTAGAACTAGCAGTGACATCCGACCGCATCCTGACTGCTGGGCGTGAGGTCACCCTGACAACTGCACTCAGCATGTGCGCCCTGTGGGTCACCGACGGATTATCGCTGCCTACCCTGCAGACTCCTGCAGAAGAACCTGAGCCTCGGGTGAAAGCTATTCGTCTGTCCGGTTGCATCGATTTGGAGAAACCTGATGATTCAGAACTCGAACAGCTTCGTGCAGCTACCGGGACGCTGATCCTCTTTGGCGATCCCAGCCTGCGCAGTGCGGCGCAAATCCTTCGGAGCATTTCCGAAGTTGCACCGGGTCTTCGAGTCATAGGTGGCACCACTGGCAGCAGTCGAAATCCAGGACCAGCACGACTTTTTCTAAATGGGCAGATGCATACCGATGGCTTGATTGCTGCGCTGATCTCCCCACAGGTGCCCACCAATGAAACCGTCTCGCAAGGATGCACGGCATTTGGGGCTCCGATGCTCGTTACCAGAGCGGAACGCAACGTGATGTATGAACTCGATGGTCGATCAGCCCTCGAGGTCGTGCAAGAACTACTCGCGACAGTGGCGTTGGACAGCCGTCCCGCAGCACGTGACGCACTCAGGATTGGTGTGGCCCAGACCAAAGAATCCGATCACAATCCGATTCATTACTTTGGGGTTCTCGGGGCAGATAAGGCGGCGAAATCAATCATGGTCGAAGAGGAGGTCGGTCTTGGCGCAACGGTTCAGTTTGCGTTGCGAGATGCGAGAAGTGCCACCGAGGACTTGGTTGCTGTGCTGTCGACCTTGCCGAAAGCACAGGCATGCCTTGCGTTCACCTCGGGTTCACGGAACCCTGCGTATTTTGGTTCTCCTCACCATGAGGCATCAGTGATCTCTGAAGCGCTCCCTGCAGCGGCCGTCTGGGGGATCTCATGTTGTGACGTTTTCGGATCGAACACAGCAGGGGTTCAGGTGCTTGACCATGCAGCCAGTTTGCTGAGTTTTCCTGTTTCGGGGCGTGCAGATTTCGGCGCAATCTGAGCTGGCATTACTCCCAACTCCAAGCAATCGCTACGATCATGCGGTCCTCGCAACAGAAAGTCCTGTCACATGACACAGAGCGCCTCGACCAGCCCAGCAGGTACCGACCTTGAACAGTTGGCTATCAACGTGATTCGCGGTCTCTCCATGGATGCCCCTCACGCAGCTCATTCTGGCCATCAGGGGACGGCCATGGCCTTGGCTCCACTGGCACATGTTCTATGGACTCGGATTCTTCGCTACGAGGCGAGCGCACCACAGTGGCCTGATCGGGATCGGTTTATTCTCAGTGCGGGCCACGCATCAGTCTTGCAGTATTCAATGCTGTATCTAACGGGGTACGGCCTCGAACTAGAAGATCTGCGACAGTTCCGGCAGTGGGGATCTGCCACCCCGGGTCACCCCGAGGTGCATCACACAGCAGGTATCGAGGTCACCACAGGGCCACTCGGACAAGGGTTTGCAAACGGTGTCGGTATGGCAATTGCCGAGCAATCTCTTCGCAGTCGCTTTGGTGAAGATGTTTGCGATCATCACATCTACGCAATTGTTTCTGATGGGGACCTTTCCGAGGGTCTGAGCCACGAAGCAGCCTCGTTAGCTGGGCACCTTGGCTTGGGCAAGCTTGTCTATATCTACGACGACAACCACATCACCATTGACGGGCCGACCGAGCTGTCGCTCTCTGACAATGCTGCGGAGCGATTCCGGGCCTATGGCTGGCATGTCATCGAACTCGGGGAATCCTCAGAGAATCTCGATGCCATTGAGGCTGCGATTATTGAAGCTCGAGAAAATGTCGACCAACCCTCTTTGGTGGTCCTACGGAGCCATATTGGGTTTCCATCACCAGAGCACACCGACTCCCCCGCCGCTCATGGGCTTGCTTTCGATACAGCCGCCATTGCGTCAGCCAAAGAGGTTATGGGCCTGCCGCAAGAACCCTTTTATGTGCCGGAGGAAGTCCTCGAGATGTACCGGCAGGCTGGAAGTCGCGGTGCGCTGCAGCGCGAGGATTGGAATCAACGTTCTCACGCTGCCCTAGCGGGTCGAGAGGCTGAGTGGGAAGCAACCTTGGGTGCTACCGGGCTGCCAGGTTGGCAGGAGTCGCTACCCGTCTTTGAACTTGGAGAGAAGCCGGCAACTCGCGTGGCCTCACAGCAGGTGCTCAATGCAATCTTTGCTCAGGTCCCGGGCATCATGGCCGGCGGAGCAGATCTGACTGGCAACGTGGGACTTACTCTCAAAGGCCAGACGGTGCTGTCGGCCGAGGACCCAACAGGTCAACAGATCTTCTTTGGGGTACGAGAAAACGCGATGGGTTCAATCCTTGTTGGAGCGGCGTTACACGGTGGCGTGCTGCCAGCCGGTGGAACTTTCTTGGTCTTCTCGGATTACATGCGGCCAGCAGTTCGCCTCGCAGCGCTCTCTGGAGCCAAGGCAGTGTTCGTATGGTCCCATGATTCGGTCGGCGTTGGCGAAGATGGCCCCACGCATCAGCCCATCGAACAAGTCATGTCCTTGCGACTGATCCCACAGCTCACGGTGCTGAGACCGGCCGATGGCAATGAGGTGGCAGCAGCATGGAAGGTGATCATTGAAGGCGAGGGACCGTGCGCTCTGATTCTGAGTCGCCAAAACACTCCAGTCCTACCCGGCACCAGGGAGCTCGCGGCTCAGGGAGTTGCTCGCGGCGGGTACACGCTGATGGATTCGCCGAGTCCGGCAGCAATTCTGGTCGCAACCGGAACTGAGGTTGCTGTGGCCGTTGAGGCAGCAGAAATGCTCTCTACCGAGGGGATCTCAACCCGAGTGGTATCGCTGCCAAGTTGGGAACTCTTCGAGGCTCAAGATGAGCAGTACCGGTCATCGGTCCTGCCAGCGGGAATACCGACCGTCTCGGTTGAAGCCGGTGTCACCTTGGGGTGGTCACGATATGCATCAGCAAATGTTGGAATCGACCGATTTGGCGCCTCGGCGCCAGGTAGCCGAGTGCTGGAGGAGTTGGGAATCAATCCGGCTCATGTGGCGCAAGTGGTACGAGACCAACTCGCCTAGCCCGGAAATCGCTCGAGCGGCCAGGCCCTAGAGTGACGGGAATGTCAAAGCTGAATGAGTTATTCGAGCGTCAGGGCCAAAGCCCCTGGTTGGACAATCTGAAACGCGACTGGCTGAGTTCGGGAGAGATTCAGCAGTGGATCGATGCCGGGGTTCGAGGGATCACCTCAAACCCGTCAATTTTTCAAAAGGCCATTGAGTCGAGCGAGGCCTATACCGCGCAGTTGGCCGAGCTAGTGGCTGGCGGATTTAGCGTTGAGGATTCCTATTGGGAACTCGTCCTGCAAGATATCGATTCAGCTCTTGGACTCTTGCGACCGCTCTTTGATCAGTCGAATGGTGCCGATGGGTTTGTCTCTCTTGAGGTAAATCCGTTGCTGGCGAGAGATACCAAAGGCACCGAGGACCAGGCTCGATCTTTGTGGGATCGGGTCGATCAGCCCAACCTGCTGGTCAAGATTCCCGCCACCAAAGAAGGATTACCAGCCATCTCGCAGATGATCTCCGAGGGTAGAAGCATCAACGTGACGCTGATCTTTAGTCTGGATCGTTACGCCGAAGTCATGGAAGCGTACATTTCTGGTCTGGAGACTGCGCTTGCGAATGGCACGAAGAACCTGTCTCACATTAGTTCCGTGGGCAGTTTCTTTATCAGTCGTGTGGATACAGAGGTAGACGCTCGCCTGCTCGCTGAGGGCAGCCCCGAGGCAGTTGCTCTGCGGGGCACAGCAGCAGTCACCCAAGGGAAATTGGCCTATGCGGCCTTTGCTCAGACCTTTAGCGGCCCGCGCTGGGATCACCTTTCGGCTCACGGCGCACGAGTTCAGCGGCCACTCTGGGCCTCGACCTCAACGAAGAACCCCGACCTAGCCGACACGCTCTATGTGGATTCGTTAATTGGTCCAGATAGCGTCAATACGCTGCCCGATGCCACCCTTCGTTCCTTCGAAGACCATGGGACAGTTGAGCGAACAGTGGACTCAGATCCGTTGGTTGCTCAGCAGACTTGGCAACAACTAGGTGAGATCGTGGATCTAGAGGATGTTGCACAGGTGCTCGAAGCACAGGGCGTTGAGGCCTTCGAGAAGAGCTTCTTGGATTTGTTAGAAGTGTTGGCCCGTCGCTGTGAGTCGCTGCGGAATAGCTAGTTCGCAAATTGAACTTAGCTAGTTCGTAAATTGAACTTAGTTGGTTCGCAATCTGAACCCAGCTACTGTTCCGGGATGTCCACGGCCAACAGTTCAGCCAGCGCACCCCAGCTTGAGCCTTCAGGGTGTTCCATCGAAGCAGCACTCGAGATTGTTCGGGACCGCTGGACCATCCTGATTCTGCGAGACGCATTTCGAGGAATTCGAAGATTCGATGACCTTCGCCGGGACTTAGAAATTCCCCGAGCCATTCTGGCCGATCGTCTGCGTTCGCTGGTTGAGAGCGGTGTGTTCGTCAAGCGGCAATATCAACAGCGCCCGGAACGATTCGAATATCGCCTCACACCGATGGGTATGGAACTCTCGCCGATCCTGGTCTCACTTATGCAGTGGGGCGACCGCTGGCTTTCGGGAGAAGAAGGCCCACCGCGCTTGCTAGTGCATGAGCCCTGCGCCACCGAGATCGACATGAGTTTCTACTGCTGGACCTGTGAGGAAGCATTCACGCCGAGTCAGATCAGCAGCCAACCTTGCGCAGTTAGTGCCCCAGCCCTTCACAGCCAGCCAGCCGTTCAAAGCCAGCCAGCCGTTCAAAGCCAGCCAGCCGTTCAAGAGGGCGACCTCAAAAACAACGGAGCAACTAAGTCGTGAATCTGCACCAAGGCCTTCTCGATCTATCCCTGGGCGAGTTAATGCAGCGAGCAGCCTCGTTGCGTGACAGCACCACCGGAACCCGGGTGACCTACTCCCCGAAAGTTTTCATCCCACTCACAAAGCTCTGCCAAGACAAGTGCGGATATTGCACTTTTGCTCAACCACCGGCGAGAGTTGAGGCGCCCTTTCTGAGCGCAGCTGAAGTGCTCGCAATCGCAAAACAAGGTGCGCGGGCAGGATGTCACGAAGCCCTCTTTACCCTTGGTGAGCGGCCGGAGTTGCGCTACCCCGTAGCCGCTACTTGGCTCAGCGAGCACGGCTATGGGTCAACCATTGAGTACCTCGTCGCGATGTGCGAACTCGTCTTAGAAAAGACGGGTCTGTTGCCGCATGCGAACGCTGGTGCACTGTCCGAGGACGAACTCGCTCTGCTTCGACGGGTTTCGCCATCCCAAGGAATGATGATCGAGTCGCTCAATCCAGATCTCTCCTGTCACCTCGGATCACCCGACAAAACTCCAGAGCGCAGGCTGCTCACCCTTGAAGCAGCCGGACGACTTCAGATTCCCTTCACGACTGGAATTCTCGTTGGGATTGGCGAATCCCGCGCAGACCGAGTGCAAGCACTCGAAGCCATTGCAGATTCGCACAGGCGACATGGCCACATCCAAGAAGTCATTGTCCAGAACTTCCTTCCTAAGGAGGGAACTTCTATGCACAAATCACCACCCTGTCCTCAGGAGGAGTACCTCGAGGCCCTGGCACTTGCCCGCCTCATCCTTCCCACGCAGATTCATCTGCAGGCGCCACCCAACCTGTCCGAGGACTTCGCCATACTGCTCGACGCTGGCATCGACGACTGGGGTGGCGTGTCTCCAATTACCGCAGACCACGTCAACCCGGAGCGGCCTTGGCCTGAACTAGATCGCTTAGAAGAGGTCAGCCGAGCTGCTGGCTTTGCATTGGCGCCTCGTTTGACGATTTACCCTGAGTTTGCACAGCAACCCGAGCGTTTTCTGGATGCGAGCCTGCGATTTGCGGTGATGGACCGCTCAGACGCCGAGGGTCTTGGTAGGGATGATCCGGGGTCAGTCTTTCCTGAGAAGATGACAGCGAAGCAAGATGCTGGGACTGGTGCAGAGGTCATCAGTATCTCTGCCCGTGGTGAGAGTTCTACGGCCTGGTATTCCGGCGCTGCAGTTTCACCACCGATACTGGTTCCTGGCACCACGCCTAATCGGCTGACTCGTGGCGCAGTGCACGAGGTTCTTCAGGGTGTACTACTCGGACAAGAAGTCGGACAGCTAGAGATTGTGACGCTCTTCTCTGCCCGCAGCACCGAGGTAGCTGCAGTAGCAGAGGTGGCGAATGAGCTTCGCAAGCGTGCAGTCGGAGACACCGTCACCTATGTCAAGAATCGCAATATCAACTACACCAATGTCTGCACCTTCAAATGTAAATTCTGCGGATTCTCGAAAGGTCCGCTCAGCCTGAACCTTCGCGGAACTCCGTACTTGCTCACCTTGGAAGATATGCAAGAGCGTGTACGTGAAGCCCGTGATATAGGTGCAACTGAAGTCTGTTTGGTGGGGGGGATCCATCCCAGCTTTGACGGGGATTACTACATCGATGTGTGTAAGGCCGTGAAGGAGGCTGTTCCAGACATGCATCTTCACGCGTTCACTGCCCTAGAAGTGACCGAAGGTGCGAAGCGGCTTGGCGAACCACTTGATATCTACCTACAGCGACTCATGGATGCAGGCTTACGCTCCCTGCCTGGTACAGCCGCAGAGATTCTTGATGATGAAGTTCGAGCAGTTCTCTGCCCCGACAAGATCAATACACAAGAGTGGCTCGATGCGCACCGCATTGCGCATTCCCTAGGGTTGCGCTCCAACGTGACAATCATGTTCGGGGCAATTGAGCACCCCGTTAGTTGGGCTCGACACTTGCTCGCCACGCGGGATCTACAAAAAGAAACCGGCGGTTTTACTGAGTTCGTCGGACTGCCATTTGTTCATATGGCAACCCCGCTCTATCTACAACGCAACGCCCGGCGAGGCCCCACATTTAGAGAGGTGCTTCTCATGCACGCCGTGGCAAGAATCACCTATCACGGCTATATCGACAATATTCAAGGATCTTGGGTGAAGCTCGGCCTAGAAGGGATTGCCCAACTTCTGCAAGCGGGAGTCAACGACCTTGGCGGAACGCTGATGGACGAGAACATCTCTCGTGCGGCAGGTGCGAGCCACGGAACCGACGTCACCCCGGAGGACTTCCGCAATCTAGTCGAGCCCCTCGGCCGAACTCTTGAACAACGGACCACGCTCTATGGGCGCGTTAAGCCCGAAGAAGTAGCCGCTGTTTCGGTGTAAATCGAAACAGGTCTGCTCGGTAGCAAGAACCGAGCTAGGCGCAAGGCACCGTCCGCAGTTGCAGTATGGGCGTTGCAGAACCTGGCACCACAGCGGGGAACTCATCCGTCGTTGCACAGACTAAGGAATCGGGGAAGCTCAGAACTATTCGACCCGCTGCGTCGACAGGTACCACGAACACTGCTGCAGGTCCCGAGGATGTGAACTGTTGCACCCCGGGGTTCACTCGAATCGGTAGCCGCGCAGAGGCTGGGCTCGATGCGATGTATTCAGCCTGAGCGCTACTCAATGCAGGGTATGGAGCTTGGCCTTGGGCTGTAGTCCATGAAACCACTACGGCCTGACCCGCCACATCTTGGGAGTCTGGGTCGGTTGGGTTTGCGTAACGAGCAGGCAGAACTGTAATCAGTTGAGTGCGTTCTACGCGCTCTGAGTAGCCGCCCTGACCAGCGCAGGTGTCAAGAATCACTCGGAGGGTGAACTGCCCAGGGGTGCTATAGCTGAACCGCGAGATGGTCTCTCCTTGGGCTGGCGACCCTGCAGTGTCGCAGCTCTGAGCTGGCGTAGGCGTCACCTCTGGGGCCAGCACTGGGTCGCCCCAGTTCTGGATTTGATGGGGCGCTGCGTAGCCAAGGGCAAGGTCAGGATCTGACCAACGCACAGTCGCCTCAATCACAGATCCAGCCTCAATCTGGCTGGTTGAGACAACCAGTTCGGCAGTCATCGGCTGATTCCGAAGCGGCGTCACCGTGGTAGGTGCAGCGGCCACTGTCGATTCCGGACTAAGCGGCGGAGCAACAAGAACTGCGGTTGTTACGGGGACAGTGGCTTGTGGTGGAACCGTGCTGCTCTGCGGAGCAGTCTGTAGGCCTTGGGGCGCTGTTGTTGTAGTCGACGTAACCCGAAGAGCAGACTCCTCGGATTTGTCTGCCAGCACTGAATCTGGAGTTGGGTCTCGTAGCAACGTCCAAGATCCAATGAGCAGGAGGATGAGCAACACAGCCGAAGCACCGCCGAGCACTAGACGACGGGACCGGCGAGCTAGGCGAAGCTCTGCGACTCGAGCTGCCGCAGCACTTGTGTCCACTCCTGGCTCGGCAAGCCCCTGAAGCAAGATTCGTTGCTGTTCAGCAGAAGGCGCCTTGGGGTCGTCCAAGTCACTCGCTTCGGTAGCCAATGAACTCACGAGTGCGTCGCTTTGAACTTTGGCCCCAGACCAAGCACCTGACGGTCATGGAATCGTTGGCCAATCCGGTTGATGGAACTCAAGGCGCGATCCAAGGAAACTCCCAATGCTGAAGCGGCCTGAGCAGGGCTCAGCCCAGCTGCAAAAACTAAAAGCCCAACTCGGCGATCCGAGCGGCGCATCTCACTCAACGTGGCCTGCAATTCGCGGAGCGGCAACTCTCCGAGGAACCCTGTCTCGGGCGGCAGCAGTCCCAGCGGAACAGACACCACGGTCTGATCGCCAAGCAGTGCCTCAAGGCATACATCGGCCATCTCGGCACACATTTTGGAAAAGGTCTTCTCGTCTTGGCGCAGGGGCCGAGGCAAATCTACAAACACGTTGACTGCTAGCTCCTCGGCTGTGGCGACACTTCGCTGCAAGTCTCGGCCGTCGCGATCCAAGATTCGTCTTCCTAGTCCGACGGCAATCGGAAACAGCAGATCGAAGTCATCATCCTGAGCAGGGCGCGAAGGATTGCGGTCCTGAGACGGGCTCTCGCTCAAGCTAGGACCTTGTGTGGAACTCGCCATAGACACAAGGTAGCGCCGGCTTCGCTCTTTGGTGGGTACTGTTGTGGCCGTGCTCACCCCTACTCATTCATCACCCGAACCATCCCTCAGAGAATGGGTGTCCTTCGAATTCGAAGGGGACACATATCTTTTCGATGCGACGTTCCTCAGGAGTAACTGGAGTTGCATCTTCGGGCAGGGATGCCAAGGGATTTTGGATGAGGATGCCACAGAGCTTGGGCAGGGATGCTGTTCCCACGGCGCCCACTTTGCCGACTCCCCGGACCGCAAGCGGGTTCGTAAAGCATCCGCCCGCCTGACCGCCGAGCAGTGGCAGTTCAAAGACGAAGCAGAGCAACTCGGAGGCCCGTTCCAAAAGAACAAGGCAGGCGAATCCATGACTCGGGTGCACAACGATGCCTGCATCTTTTTGAATCGACCCGATTTTCATATTGGAGCCGGTTGCGCACTGCATGTGGGTGCAGCCGATGCGGGCGAGAGTTTTCTCGATTGGAAACCAGAGGTCTGCTGGCAGCTACCACTTCGACTTGCACATCAAATTGACGAGGTAGGCCACACCACGTGGACGCTGCGCGAGTGGATGCGCAGAGACTGGGGAGAGGGCGGCGAGGAGTTTCACTGGTGGTGTACCGAAAGCCCCGAGGCCTTTGTCGGGGCGAATTCTGTAGCAGTGACCCTGAGCGAAGAGATCATCCGACTCGTAGGCGCCGTGGTGTACGCCAGACTCCTTGAGGCCTTGGGCCAACCTCAGCTCGCTACCTGGGTACCTCACCCAGCCGTTCGCAGAAACTCCACTCTCTAGCAGAAGGTCCACTCCCTAGCAGAAGGTCCTCTCTGTAGCAGCAGAGCCAGCAACTCCACATGTTGCTCAGTGCAGATCGAATCTTAAGAAAGGCCATGATCGAGTCGATACTGCCTCATGGCATCATTCTCATCGGCTGAACTCACCGCTGCAGCAGTGGCAGACGGCATGATCTTTCCTGAGTTTGTGATCGATCAACTTGTAGCCGCAATAGATTCGGGCAAGCACGTCATTCTGACCGGGCCCCCTGGAACCGGCAAGACAACGTTGGCTTATCTAGCTGCGGAACAGGCCCGACACGCCATGATGTGTACCGGCTACCAGCCAACCACTGCAACTTCCGAGTGGACCACTTTTGAGACAATCGGAGGACTTCAGCCCTCACCCGAAGGGCTGATCTTTCGGCCAGGACTCTTCGTCGAGGCGATCGAGGCAGGAAAATGGCTCGTCATTGACGAGTTGAATCGATCCAACTTTGATCGTGCGTTTGGGCAGCTCTTCACGGTGCTCTCGGGATCACCGGTAGTACTTCCCTTCCGCCGGTCAGGGCAAGTGAAGCCCATCTCACTCGTTCCAACCGGGGCGGAGACCCCCGAGGGCACCGATCCGATCCGCGTTCCGGCGAGTTGGCGGATCATTGCGACGATGAACGCCATGGATAAGCACCTGCTCTTCGACATGTCCTACGCCCTGATGCGACGATTCGCATTCATCGAGGTTGGTACGCCACCGGAGGCCGTCTACGAGCAACTCCTAGGCGGGCCCGACAGCATCGTTCGCAACTTGTTACCCCTTCGCACCCTCAAAGATCTTGGGCCTGCAATCTATGTGGACGCTGCCAAGTACGCACAACGCAGGGCTCAGGATGGCATTACGGACTCACGCCTTGTCTACGAGGTTTTCTACGCCTACTTCCTACCTCAATTCGAGGGTATGGATCACCGGCAGGGTGTGCGACTGCATCGACTGCTCTCGGAGCACCTCGATCCCGCCGAGCAGGCCGAGTCACACCGCGTGATCTCTGAACTGCTTGGCGAGGAACTGCTTTCCTGATGCTTCCAGAACCCGAATTCAACGATGGAATTGCTCTTGGCTCGGCAAGCCCCACGGCCGCAGTTTGGTCCCGACGAGTACCCGGTTCGGACGCTGCACTCTGCATCTCAGCGCTACTCGGACTACCGGGCGATCAAGCTGAAGACATTGTTTCTGTGACAGTTGCAGGCTCTGATTCGGCTTGGGATTTTCTTGTCCAACTGGATCAGAGTTTGAGTTCCATGAAGGTCTCCTCGGAGCATGTGGCTCAGCGTTGCGTTAACTCTGTACGTGGGTCTGTTCTGTGGTCAGAAACCATCACTGCACGTGCGAGTGCACTGGGAAACGAAGAGATCTTTGTCTGCTCGGTTCCATCGCGAAGCTTTGACACGCCAGCGAATCGTTGGTTAGCGGCCACAGTTCTCAGCCTGAGTGCAGCGGAATCAGCACTGCTCAGACTGAGCCCGGACATCATCGAAGCAATGAGCGCGAACAGCGAACACATCGCACGTGTTGCAGACCTAGCTTCTCGGCGGCGATCAGATAAGAGACTGGCCGGCGTACGTGCAGAACTTCCGACGGTGAGAGAGCGTTGGCGCCTGCAGCGGAATCGGCGCAGCAGTCAGCTTGCGCCACTGTTAGCGCTTGAGGAGTTCGCTCGAGACCCCTTTGCTGAGCCAAGCAAACTTCTTGACGGTCTGACCGACAGCACAACGGCTCAGTACCACTCAGAGCTACTTCGCCTCGTTAGGGAGGAAGAGTCTGAAACAGGCGAGCCTCAGGAACTCCGCTACACCGGCACCGGCATTGAACTGGGAAGATGGAGATTTCTGCACCCCAACCTGAACACGGCAGGCAGTAGGCCGATTTTTCAGCGAATACGGTAACCCAGGGTCAGAACTGGCCTACTCAAACTCCCCTGAGGAATCCGAGCCTGAGGAATCTTCGCCTGAGGAATCTTCGCCCTCGAATTCGTCATCCTCTTCGCCAAAAGCCGGGTCATCGCCAAGATTGGCCTCGATATCAGTATCGAGGTCCTGCTGAACTACCACGGATTGAACTATTGGTTCACCTTCTAGATCTGTGAAGAGT
>CAMDAT010000030.1 GCA_945888825.1 Bifidobacterium breve
CGCGCTTCTGCTCTCGCTGCGAAGCAGCGGATGGGCATGCTCAGCCATGAAGAACTCATTGCTGGCCTAACCGATCCAGCAGCACTAACTCGTAGGCGGGCCGCACTGATTGCTGCTGAATCTGACTCGGCCCAAAGCGAACTTCGACAGCTCCTCAGTGATTCAGATGATTCGGTTGTAGAGGTCGCCGCCTTTGCCTGCGGTGAACGAACCGACGCAGACCTTGAGACTGTGCAAGTTCTCTGCCACCTAGCGGGCGCCCATGAAGACGCACTGTGTCGTGAAGCTGCAGTTGCTGCCTTAGGGTCAATTGGCAACCCGGACGGACTGCCCGCCGTCATTGCGGGATGTTCTGATCGGGCCACGGTGCGCAGGCGAGCAGTCCTTGCACTCGCTGCTTTCGACGGCCCAGAGGTAACGGCCATGCTCAGAAAACTGACCCAAGACCGAGACTTGCAGGTGCGCCAAGCAGCAGAAGAGCTGCTCGCCATCGAACTCGGCGAGCAGCTCTAAAGCTACAAATCAGTTAGCTACACAGATGCCGAATTACTCACCGGCGAAGCTATTGGACTTACCCTCTTCGTTGGTCACAGGCGCCTTCTCAACCCATGCACCGTTCTCACGCTGAACGATTCTGAATCCTTCAATGGCCCAAGGGTCTTTGGCACCATCAGTGTTCACGGTGACCTCATCACGCAGCAGACCAAAGGTGGTGTCCTGTAGCGAATACAAGGCATTCATGACATCAGCACGATCAACAGTGGTTGCGTTCTTGAGTCCCATGGCAAACATGGATCCAAAGCCCCAGCCCACCGAAGCAATGCCACCCTGAATCTGTGCCTCATCTAGGCCAGCGGCCGCACCTTGAGTTGCGAATTCCACCACCTTCGGGTTGGTCTGATCAGCAGGGTCAGCTGGGTCGAGCGTGGGCTGAGCCATGTACACACCCTGATCCTTGCCTCCGGCTAGGGCCAGAGCTGTCTTTGATGCGCAGGTGACCGAAATCATGGTCATGGGAGTCCAAGTTGTGGGAACGAAGGACAAGGTCAACGGACAAGCCGTTCCACCGACACCCACGATGAAGGTATCTGCGCCCGACTGCGACAACTTCGTGACCGAGGCCTCTGTGGTGCTACCTGCGAGCGGGTTGAAACCCTCTTCGGCAACCAAGGTGATCTTGGTGCCTTCAATGGCTTTCTCGATGGCGGCCTTATAGCTCTGACCAAAATCGTCATCCTGATACAGCAACGCAATCTTGGCTGTTGGATTGACCTCTTCTAGATAGCTAATCCAAGCGTTGGCCTCTGTTGCATAAGAGGGCAGACCCGAGATGTACCACGGGTATGCATTCGCGTCTCCCCACTGAGTTGAACCAGTAGCGAGCGCAATGTTGGGAACGCAGTTCTCATTCAGGTAATCGCGCACGGACTTGTTGGTCTCGGTGCCGATGTTGCCGACTAGGGCAAACACGCCATCTTCTTCTACAAGTTGTTTGACCAAGGCCGGAGTCTTGGCTGGGTCGTACTCATCATTCTTTTTGATCAGTTCAACCTGGTACTTCTTGCCGTCTGCTGCAGGAAGCCCACCAGCGGCATTCGCCGACTTGAAGTAGGCCTCGAGGCCCTTGGTGACATTGTCGTAAATGGCATAGGAGCCAGACTCGGGTCGGACAGTACCGATCTTGATGGTGTCGCCCGTAACTCCTTGAGTGCCCTTGTAGTCAGTGCAATCCGCTGCCGGATCAATAAATGCGGCTTCTGTTGAGTCGCTAGCTGTGGTCTCAGTTGACTCACTCGAGGAGGAATCATCGCGCCCTCCGCAAGCTCCGCCGATCAGGGCGAACCCGAGCAGCAGTGCTGCGCTGACTTGTACCGAGGTTTTTTTCATCTCTACTCCTTTAGGGGTGGGGAACTTGCTGCTAGATGTGGGTAATGGTTATGGGTGGTCTGAGTTCTGCTGCTACGCAGTGACCTCTGGACCAGCGGCAGGTGGTCCAGTGACAGATGGACCAGTGACAGCTAGACCTGAGCTGTGGGTAGAACTTCTTCGGGCTGACCACTTGGCCTGCAGCGTCCGAAACCCTCCAACTATCCCACCCGGTGCGAGCAACATTAACAGGATCAGCAAAACTCCAAGGATAACTGCCCGAGCGGGCTGAATCCGATCAGGCATCTGTTGAACAATGACGTCCGAGAACAGGCCATAAAAAACTGCTCCAATCGCAGGGCCGATAATGCTTGCCGCCCCACCCACAACAACCGCCACAAGGATGTAGATAGACAAAACAATGGTGAACGAACTCGGGTAGAGCTGCCCCTGGTCGAGGGCAAACAACGATCCACCGATTCCAGCAATTGCGGCGCTCAAACCGAACGTCACAATTTTCACTTGCGATACCGGGATGCCCGAGGATTCAGCAGCAACTTCATTGTCGCGAACTGCAACCAACGATCGCCCCACCCTGCTCTTGATCAAGTTGCGAGACAAGATGAAGATCACAACGGTGATACCCAGGAACACGAAGTACTTCCACTGGTCATTTTCTAGCCCCGCAACAGGGGACTCCAAGCGAATTGGCCGCTCTCGCATCTCTCCCCGATAGAGCTGAGGGCTTGTAATCTGCAGGCCCCCGCTGCCGCCCGTGATCGCGCTGAACTGCTCCAAAAGGAGTGGGAACAGGGTGGCCACGGCCAAGGTGACGAGGGCCAAGTAGAGCCCCTTTATACGCAGTGCTGGCAATCCAATCAGGATCCCTGCGGCGAAACACACCACAGCTGATGCCACGGTTGCACCAAACAAGGGAACTCCAAATTCGGTAATCAAAATTCCTGTGGTGTACGCACCAATCCCGAACAGTGCCCCGTGGCCCACCGAGATTTGGCCGTTGTACCCCGTCAACAGATTGAGTCCGCAAGCAGCGATTGCCAAGGTCATCCAGAAACAAAATTGCTCTACCCGAAAAGACGGAAACTGAAACGGCACAATCGCAAGAATCACAAACAGAACAACCCAAGGAGCAACCTTGAGTGCCCAGTCGCCAGGGCTGCGATGAACGGAAGCACCGGCGGTAACGGTGTTGCTCATACGCGGGTCACCTGCTTCTTACCAAAGAGCCCCTCTGGCCTGAACAGCAACACTGCCAGAATCAAAATAAACGCTGGGGCTAGCGGCATTTTTTCAAAAATCGTGATGTAACGAGGCATCACCGAAGAGAGCGCTCCCACCACAAAGCCGCCAACCACTGCACCAACAAGGGAATCAAACCCGCCAAGAGTGATCGCTGCAAAACCGAAGATCAAGGTCAGCTGCATCAGGTTCGTTCCCAGGCCGAGGTTTGGCGCAATAAAGACTCCAGCCACAGTTCCCACTGCAGCAGCGAGTCCCCACCCGAGCATCAGCAAACGTGGAACCGGGATGCCAACGAGTGAGGCAGACTCCGAATTCGAAGCCACAGCACGCATGGCCAAACCAAGCTTGGTGTGCTGAAACAACAGATAAAAGAGCAGCACCATCACGCCGAGCACGATGACTGCACCGATTTTCTGCCAAGCAACAGCTACCCCAAAGACTGTGACCTGACCGCGGCCAAAAAGCGGAGGCATACTGCGATCGAGAGTTCCCCAAATGAGCTGAGCCGCGCCGTTCACGCCCAAAAAAAGTCCGATGGTAACAATCACCACGGCGAGCGGCTTTTCATGAGGATCACCTACGGGCCGAACAGCCACCTGATGAACCAAAGCACCAACGCAGAAACCTCCGGCCATTCCGCCCAGAATGGCTAACCACATCGGCAGCCCCAGACTCCACATGGTCCACACGATGAAGGTCGAGAACATTGCCATCTCACCTTGGGCAAAGTTCAATAATCCCGTGGAGCGGTAAATCACCACGAGCCCAAGGCCCAGCATCGCGTACACCGCACCATCGCCAATTCCCACAAGAAGAATCTGAAGAAAGTCCTTCATGAATTCAACCAATCGGGCAGACCTGCGTCTGCTCTCGAAATTGCGCCGACTACCTGCATGCACTCACACACCGAGGTACGCCTTTTGAATTGCAGCGTCGCCCTGCAGGTCTGCGGCATTACCCGAGAGAACAATCCGACCGGCCTCAAGCACATACGCCCGAGCAGCAAAGTCCAGAG
The DNA here is from genome assembly GCA_945888825.1 of Bifidobacterium breve. GTDB lineage: Bacteria > Actinomycetota > Acidimicrobiia > Acidimicrobiales > Microtrichaceae > IMCC26207. The sequence continues at coordinate 4,145 of CAMDAT010000030.1, forward strand.
CAAGGTTTGCGTTCTGCTCAACCAACAACACTGCAGTCCCAGTCGAAGTCGAAATCTCACGGAGACGATCAAAGACCTCATGAGTCACCAAAGGCGCAAGGCCCAAGGAGGGCTCGTCTAGTAACAACAACTTGGGCCGAGACATCAGCGCACGAGCAATTGCCAGCATCTGCTGCTCACCACCAGACATCGAACCAGCAAGCTGATCACGCCGCTCACCAAGACGAGGAAACGCTTCAAACCACTGCTCAATATCGGACTCAATCTGCTCATCTGAACGAACAAAAGCACCGATTCGCAGATTCTCCTCGACGGTGAGCGAGGTCACCGTGCCGCGCCCCTGAGGCACATGGGCCATACCGCGTTTCACCAGCTGATCAGGCCGACGACCCAACACTGATTCTCCCAAAAACGTCACCTGCCCCGTCGCGGCGATCATGCCCGAGATAGCTCGCAAGGTGGTGGTCTTGCCAGCACCGTTTGCTCCGAGAACCACGACAACCTCGCCTTGATCGACCACCAAGTCGACCCCAAAGAGCACCTCAACAATTCCGTAGCCGGCCCCAAGAGTCTTGACTTCAAGCAGATGTCCTGCCGAGCTCACGCCATCACCTGCCGAGCTCACGCCATCACCTGCCGAGCTCACGCCGGGGCCCCTAAATACGCTGCAATCACCCGTGGGTCCTGAGCAACCTCTGCTGGGGTGCCTTCGGCAATTTTTTGACCTAGGTCCATCACCACCACTTTTTGCGAGATTGCCATCACCATGGACATGTGATGCTCAACCAACAACACCGTGAGTGAGAACTCATCACGAATCTGCTGAATCAGCAGACCAAGCTCATCGACCTCACCATGAGTCAGACCGCTCGCCGGCTCGTCAAGCATGAGCAATTTGGGCTCCGATGCAAGCGCACGAGCAAACTCAATCCGCTTGAGCGTGCCATACGGCAGCCCCGCGCAGGGCCGTGAGGCAACTTCAGAAAGCCCCAGGCGATCCAAAATCTGCAGCGAGCGTGCCGTGACTCGACGTTCCTCGGCACGAACAGGTGGCAGCCGCAAGGTAGATGCCCAGATACCGCCTCGGCTTCGCCCATAGGCACCGATCATGACGTTCTGTAGCACCGTAAGTCCTGGGACAAGCGCCAAATTCTGAAACGTTCGAGCAACACCAAAATCCATGATTTTGTGCGCAGGAGCGGCAAGCAAGTCATGCCCGTCAAAGCGAACTTGTCCCTGTGAGGGCTCGTAAATCCGAGAGATCACGTTGAACAAGGTGGTCTTTCCAGCCCCGTTCGGGCCGATGAGAGCGCAGATCTGTTCCGTTTCAAGAGAGAAAGACAGACTCTCGAGTGCAAGGACTCCGCCAAAGCGCACCCCTACCTCTTGCACTTCAAGTAATGACATTTCCCTCCATTCATTCAGTCTCGACTAAGTAACTCACTGACTGACTGCACCCCTGACTGACTAGCTCCCTACCGACGTGCGCCCATAAACATGTCACGCAACTCCTCGTAGGATTCAACGACGCGCCCCGCACCTAGCACCACCGACTCGAGTGGCTGTCGAACCAACTGCACCGGAACCTCGCTCTCGTTAGCGAGACGCAGGTCGAGGCCCTTCAGGAGCGATCCGCCGCCTACCAAGTGAATGCCATGCTCAATAAGGTCTTGGGCTAGTTCGGGTGGTGCCTCGGAGAGGCAAGCGAGCACAGAGTCAACCATGGCATTGACGGGGTCAGAAATCGCGACTCGAACTTCGGCTGCAGACAAGATGATGGTGCGAGGAAGCCCCGACATCAGCTCTCTGCCACGCACCTCGGCCCTACCCTCTTCGGGAGTTGGGTGAGCCGATCCGATCAGAATCTTTATCTCTTCGGCAGTCTGTTCACCGATGGCAATCCCATATTCGCGGCGAATATACGTGATGATTGAGGCATCAATATCAAAGGAACCGATTCGCACTGCTTGCAGCGCAACCACTCCCCCCAAAGAGATCAGAGCTGTCTCTGATGTGCCGCCGCCGATGTCGACCACCATGTTTGCCATTGGCTCATTGATCGGCAAGCCCGCCCCAATCGCTGCCGCCATTGGCTGCTCAATCAACTGCGCCTCTGTTGCGCCAGCCTTTCGAGCTGCTTCTGTTACGGCACGTTTCTCTACCGCAGTAATTGCCGAGGGTACGCAAATCACCACTCGGGGGCGATTGAATCGGTTGACTCCGACCCGCTTGAGGAGCAGCCGAATCATCTCTTGCGTGACCTCAAAATCGGTGATGGCACCCTTGCGTAGCGGGCGCACAGCCACGATGTAGCTCGGTGTGCGGCCAATCATCTTCCACGCATCTCGTCCCATTGCGAGGACCTCATTGGTCCGGCTGTTGAGCGCGATAACAGAAGGCTCGTTCAAGACGATGCCCTCTCCTCTGGCGTAGACCAACGTGTTGGCAGTACCCAGATCGATCGCTAGGTCGCGTGCCAGATCACACTCCCCGGTTCTGACGCGAGGTTCCTTGATCCAAGGGAGCACTCGCAGAGCGCTCTGTTTCAGACTCAGGCGGAGCGAGGGCCTGCATCTTGTCTTGAAACTGATCCACAGAAGAACCAGGAGAAATTGGATCCCTGTTCTTTGCCCACAGCAGCAGCATGCCTGCACAGCTCAATGCAACAACGAGGACTAGGTAGACCACATTGTTCACAGCAGGTGCCCCGTTATCGTAGAAAAGAGAAACAGGTTGACCTGCGTGGGGTTTTTCATCGGTTTGTTCAACATCTGACCGCTCGGCACTGTGTTCATCCTAGGAAAGATCCTGTTCATGGTCCCACATCGTCGAGATAATCAGTAGGTGTGCTGGAGATTTTTTACTACTCGATACGATCACCTTGCTGCTGGGCCGCGACCTAGTTATGTGCACACCTCACTAACCTCTGCTCGATGACCGAGATCGAACCAGAAGAACTCGGCCCCGAGATCAGTCAGCACCCAACGGCCGATCGAGTCTGGCAGCACCCAAGTGAGGTGGGGCTTGAATCTCGCTGCCGGGTTGACCAGCGGCGCGCCGTATGGATTGCCGGGTCAGTCTTGCTCGCGGTTTTGGCCCTACTCGGAACGGGATTCGCACTAGGGGCAACTCGACCAATGGAGATGTCTCAGCCCCGGCAGGATCCTGAACAACAGCCCTCAGAAATGTCAGCAGATCTTGCGGTGACCCAACAAACCTCGCTGCAGTCGGAGTACGTAGCCAAGGTCACCATCGTCAGCGTGGCGGCATCCACGGCGGCAACGGCGCTTCGTTTCGACCCTCAGGGCCATCTACTTCTGCCAGCACATCTGCTCTCGCCTGAGGATGAAGTCTGGGCGGCTTGCGCCGACGGCAGCCAAGAACAGTTCGAGATCATCGCTACAGATCCCGCGTCGGACCTGGCCGTTCTGCGCCCCATTGAGCCAAGTGCAGGAACCTCTGGAACCGCTATGACCACAGCAGAGTTACCGAAAACAACACAGCAGGTCACCGTGTTCTACGCAGACCCGATTCTTGGAGTCACGGCCCGAGTCGGACCTCTAGCTGCTACAGGTTCAGGTACAGCCGCAGACCCAGAGATGTTGAGCGGAGGACTGGTTTTTGACTCGGACGGAGCGTTCATAGGAATCACCACGCTTACCGAATTGCGCCCCGCTAGTTCTGCAACCACTTGGGTGGTCGAGATCCTTGTTGCCGCCACGGCTCTAGACGTAGCTGACCGACTTCTTAGCTCCTGAGCTTCATTGATGCCAGCAGAGATCTAGCATGAAGGTGTGAGTTTTTCTGACCCCTTCGGTTCCGATCCCTCTGGGGATGACAACCCGTTCGAATCCATGAACTTTTTCCTTCAGGACCTGTCGAAAATGTTTGCTGGTCGGCCCGCAGGTAGTTGGGACACTGCCCTTCAGCTCGCCGGCGCAATCGCCACCGAAGGTCAGCCAGAACCAAACGTTGATCCAGCTGATCGTCTAGCAATCGAGCAACTCGCTCGAGTTGCCGAACTTCACGTGGGCGAGGTAACGGGTAGATCAGTTGAAGAACCCGTCCGCATTGAAGCGCTCAACCGCACCCAGTGGGCCAAGCGATTCCTCGATGAAGAGCGACCGCTACTCGAAGAACTGTCCGGCTCAATTGGGGCCGCTTTGCAATCCCAACTTGGCGACCTCGGGTCCGAGGACTTCACCGAGATTGACTTACAGCAGCCCACACTTCCGGGGATGCCGCCAGAGGCGCTCATCAAACAACTGATGGGCATGATGGGGCCGATGCTGCTTGGAATGATGGCGGGAAGCACCGCCGGCCACCTTGCGACCCGCGCACTCGGCCATTACGAGTTGCCGCTCCCCCGGCCTGCTCATGAACCCCTCACCCTTGTGCTTCGCAACGTAGACGAGTTCGCCGATGATTGGACCCTGCCGCGAGAGGCGATTCGCCTGTGGGTCTGCCTATCAGACGTTGCGCATCAACATGTTCTGAATCTTGAGCACGTTCGGGCTCACCTCGATGGCCTTTTGGGAGAATACGTCTCGGCTTTTAGCCAAGACCCCGCAGAGATTGAACGCCGCATGAGAGGCCTTGGAATCGACGAGGATCTAGGCGGATCAGAGCCCGAACTCGAAGCGCTTCAGCGGCTCGCCGGAGACCCCGACGTACTCCTGAGCGCAATGCAGTCAGAGGCGCAGTTGCTCCTCATGCCAAGAATCGCTGCCGTCGTTGCCACCGTTGAGGGCTACGTGGATTGGGTGCTCGACACTTTGGGTGGTCGACTCATCCCCGAATACGACCGCGTAACAGAGGCACTGCGTCGGCGCCGCGTCGAAGCAGGCCCTGCGAGCCGATTTGTTGAGCGACTCTTCGGCCTTGAACTCTCTCAGAGCACCTTCGACCGAGGCTCTCTGTTTGTAGATGGCATTGTGGAGCGAAGCGGCACACAGGCCCTGAGTGAACTCTGGACTGATGAGGCGCACTTGCCCACGCCAGCGGAACTTGACGCTCCAGGGCTTTGGTTAGCTCGAGTCGGTATCGAGTCCCATGACCTCGACTTGGATGACCTTCCCGAATTTGAGATTCCTGACTTTCCAGATATGGATAGCTGAGCAGCCCAACTGGCCCTAAGCGGGATTTTTAGGTTTTCGAGCCCGGCGAACGGTCTTGGTTATCCCCTTGGCAGTGGGCAGACGCGGTGGTACTTGCCCCTTGCGCATTGCGCTCAGAGAAATAGAGAAGAACGTCGCCGCCGCAGCGGCAACAGCCATGACGATGGCTCCGCCAAGGCGAGTGGGCATAGCTATGAGAACGGGAACTGCCGCACCGAGCACCCAAATCACTTGGAAGCGAGACTCAAACCTGGCAAAGGAGCGGCCTCGATTTGCATCGGGTGCGTCTCGCTGCACAACTGCATCAAAGGCTTGCTTGCCAGAGGCTGCTGCCATGGCCACAGATCCGGCCAGTAATGCTTGACCCACAAGGCCTGGAAAAATGAACCCCGCAAGTCCGCCGCAAACGGCAAGGCCGAGCGCCCCTAACAGCAAGAGTTCCTCTCGAAGATGCCGCCGGATAATGGGAGCTAGGGCCGCTCCGAGCAAGCCCCCAATCCCAGTCAGCGCAATGATCACGCCGAAGTGCCAAACCGGTGGCACTCCAGGTGCACTCACTGCCGATGTTTCCAGTGTGCCGTCCGGATTCTGCAGGAGGTGCCCTGTGGCCATCCCTAGACCTGTTTCCGAGGATGCTCCCCGCAGTGCAAAGGCCAAGAGGAACGTGACAAACCCGACAACCCAACGCAGTGTCCCCATTGCAGATGCAGCCGACAAAACTCCTGCGCTACGCAGCTCTGCTTTTTCTTGCTCATCCTCTTCCTCGGCAGCGACCACCGTCACCGGGACACGCAGCGAGGCAAACGAGGCCGCCAGAAATACCAGTGCACTCAGGCCTGCCACTGCACCCGGGCCACCGATCAACAACACCAGCGCGCCAGGGATGCCCGCAGCGAATGCGGCCAACCCAGCTAGCAGTTGCAACTTGGAATTCGCCTCGACGAGTTCTGCATCGCTGTGCACGACAGTGGGCACAATTGCGGCCTTCGCCACTGAGTAGGACTTTGCAAAAACCAACATAAAGAAGGCTTCAGGGAAGAGCAGCAGACTGTTCGAACCAGCGCTCACCACCATGGCGCACGCAACGACTGCTCTCCCTACTGTGGACCCAACCAACATCCATCGGCGGCCGCCTTTGGCGCGATCCATGGCAGGCCCGATGAGTGGCCCCACAATGGCAAACGGCGCCATCGTGAACAGCAGATAGAGCGCTATTCTCCACCGGGCACCCGAGGGATCAACAGAGAAGAAGAGCGAGCCAGCTAGAACGAGGGCAACGAGTGCGTCTCCGCCGGTTGCGAGTACATGAGTGAGTGCCAGACCACTAAAGGGGATCGACGGGTCCACTCCAAACCGAGATCTTGATCTCGAGGTTGAACCCGGCTCGGTCATGGCCACCATGGTAGAAGCAGAGCCCGATGGCTCGCTACGGGCGACTCAGCGATTATTTGCGTACTTGTAACCCAACCCACGAATGGTGACGATCCGGGTGGGGCGTGCTGGGTCATCTTCAATTTTGGAACGCACTCGCTTGACGTGCACATCCAGAGTCTTGGTATCGCCCACGTAGTCGCTACCCCAGACTCGATCAATCAAGGTTGACCTTGGCAGGACTCGACCTGCGTTCTCCATGAGCAGAGACAGCAACTCAAATTCTTTGAGCGGCAGGTTGACCACTTCGCCACGCACGCGCACCTCATGGCTATCAGTATCGAGCTCAACTCCATCTAGGGCGAGAACCTCGCGACTGTCACCCTCTACGCCTGCTCCATCGGATCCAGTCGCTGCACCATGGCGCCGCAACACTGCGCGCATCCGGGCAACTAATTCTCGCAATCTGTACGGCTTCGTGACGTAGTCATCGGCACCCACCTCGAGCCCTACCACTGTGTCAATCTCAGCCCCCTTTGCAGTCACCATGATGATGGGCGTATCGCTAGTTCGGCGAATCTCCCGGCATACATCGAGCCCAGAAATGTTTGGCAGCATGACGTCAAGGAGCACAAGGTCTGGCTTGACTAAGGCGAAGCGCTCAAGGGCCTCGGCCCCATCTCGAGCCACCTCCACGATGAACCCCTCGCGACCCAACCCAACAGTCAGTGCGTCCACGAAAGCCTCCTCGTCCTCTACGAGCAACACCGTGATGGGCGCAGACCCTGCAGCCGAAGAAGTGGGATTGTTAGCACGAGTTGAGGTGTTCATGAGTTCTCCTGTAGGGGTTGAATTGCTGCAAGTGAGAGCGTGAAGGTGGTTCCCACACCTTCGATGGAGTCCACTGAGACATTGCCTTGATGATTACTCACCACATGTCGAACAATGGCTAGCCCCAGACCAGTTCCGCCAGTAGCTCGGGACCGGGCACGATCAACCCGGTAAAAGCGTTCAAAAACGCGATCGAGATCTTTTCTTGGGATGCCAATTCCGGCATCGGCCACAGAGAGTCTGACGATGTCGCCGGTTGACAAACCGGAGGGACCAAGGCCAAGGGGCAGTTCTTGGGGGTCGCTCTCGGCCGACTGAACAACGGCGGTCACTAAAATTTCTGACCCTTCGGGGGAATACTTGACAGCGTTGTCCAACAAGTTGAACACCGCCGATACAAGCTGCCGCCGATCGCCAAGGACCTGAATCTGTGGCGAGAGATCAACGACTACCTCAATCCCCGAATGCCCGGCCGCAGCAGCAATGCGAGCCGTAGCTTCGCTCACCACGGACTGCACTGAGATCTGGTCGAACTCGGTTTCATCCCCAAACTCAATTCGACTGAGTTCTAAGAGGTCGTCGATTGTGTGGGCCGCCCGATCGGCTTCCACGATCATTCTTTCGGCAAGGCGGGCAACAACTTCGCTCTCGGGTTCATCACGAATCGTCTCTGCCAATAAGCCGAGAGCACCGATCGGAGTTTTCAGTTCGTGACTGATGTTGGCAACAAAGTCACGACGGACGGTTTCTGTTCGACGTCGTAGCGAGTGGTCCTCGACGATTGCCAAAGCACCCAATCCAGCTCCATCAGTAAATGGCTGTGCGGACACGACAAACGATTGCGCCGGTGGTCCGAAGAGTTCAACCTCGCGGCGAACCGAGCGACCCGTTAGCGCTTTAACTATGAGTTCCTCGACGGCTGCCTCGACTAGCACCAAGCCATCTCTCGCCTCGACGTATTGCTTCGCAGACTGGTTCCGAAACAACTCGGTTCCACTGTCATCGCACAAGATGACTCCCTGCTCGATGTGCTCAATCGCGTCACGCAGGCGCTCAAGAAGGTCAGATGCTGAAGAGCCTGATTCCTGCGCTGCTGCTAATTCAGCCACTGTCATTATGTCGGCGCCTTCAGCACCAGAACCCTGCGGATCATCGAACTCAGACTGAGACGCACTACCCGCAGAGCTCAGAGCGTTCTTTGACCCTGCCTGCTGCTTCTTGGGTGCTGATCTCGCAGCGAAATAACCCAGCGCCGCAGCAGCGAAAAGGCCCACAATCACAATTATCAGCGAAGAGGCCTGCACTACTGCTGCCCCACCTGGGTCATGTTGCAAGCTCCGCAGCAGTCAAGAAATCCACAAGCCCGACCGGCTCGCTCCCTCTGATGCCTGTCAGCGCAGTGACTACAGGGTGCCCCTGAGCAACGAGTGCTGTATCTGAGTCTGCTGGGAGCGAGGCAGTAGTTGGGACGAACCCAAATTCGACACGTTCCTCGGTGCGCAGAATAAACTCCGTACGGATCGCCCCAAGCGGAGCAAGCTGGCCCCACTTGACCTCTTTCAGGTCAGTGCTCTGCAGGTCCGGAACGCTCAGGTTGATACTGCTCAGAGATCCGCTCGAAACAATCCACGCGGCGACTTCAGCTGCGAGTTCTGCTGCAACATCAAAATGCTGAATCGAGGGCTCGCTACCAGCGATACTGACTGCCACCCCGGGTATGCCCAAATTTGCAGCTGTCAGCACAGCGCCTACGGTGCCTGAATGCAGAGTGACTCTGCCCGTGTTCAGACCAGGGTTCACGCCCGAGGCAACTACATCCGGGGGCGGACCAAAGGCACCGAGATGTGCGGCAAACACGCATAACGCCGGGGTTGCATCCAACTCATAGGACTCCACAGAGTCAAGGCCCTCAAGTGGCATCGACCGATACCGCATAAAGGATCCGTCACCAAGGTTTCCGATGGCTGCCCCACAACCGCTGCGATCGCCTTCTGGCGCCAGAGCAATCACATCATGGCCAGCGGCACTCAAGGCCGAAGCAAGTGCATGCAGGCCCGGCGCGTGTAGGCCATCGTCATTGGTCACAAGAACCCTCATCGGTCGACCCTCATACGCCATCGGGAACCTCGCCCGAATCCTCCTCGTGCGGTGAGTCCAAGTGGGCTACCTCTTCTGCTTCGCCAATTTGGGCTGTGCTGTTGCCAGCTTCGACACCGGCCTCAGCCTCGGCTTCACGCAGTCTCTGACGAGCAGCGCCGCTCTTCTCTGGAAGCCAGCCAGTCACCATGTACATGACGCGCTCGCCAATGTTCACTGCATGATCACCGACGCGCTCGTAGTAGCGGCCGATCATGGCCATCTGAACAGCACCCTGCAGATTCAGATTCATCTCGGAGTGCGAGCGGAAAATTGCTTGCACATACGCAACCTGCAGTTCGTCAAGTCGGTCATCAATGTCGTCAAGTGCCGAGGCAAGCGAGGTGTCAGCATCGACATAGGAGTCAATCGCTGCACGAATCAGGAAGGTTGCCTCTACTCCCATCTGCTCAATCAAGCCGCGAATCTGAGGTCCAAACTCGACATCGTAAATACGCCGTGAGGCTTTACACACGTTCACGATCAGGTCAGCGGATCGCTCGAGTTCGCTGATAAGTCGCAAACTAGTGAGGATGAAACGAAGCTCCCCTGCAATAGGAGATTGCAGTGCGAGCAAGCGATAGCAGCGCTCTTCAAGGCCCAAGCAGAAGTCATCAATGACATCATCACCGTCGATCAGGACCTGCGCTGCATGCAAGTCACGATCAAGCAGCGCTGCAGTCCCGCGGCCAATCGTCTCTGCGACCATTGCGCCCAGACGAATCAAGTCGGAGCGAACCTCTTCGAGTTCACCGTGATAATGGATTCTGGTTTCGTTCATCTGAGTCCCCCAACTGAGTGAATGCTCATCCGAATTTACCAGTGATGTAATGCTCAGTTCGCTCGTCGCTTGGGTTTGCAAAGATCGTTTCGGTGCGGTCGAACTCGACGAGCAGGCCCGTGCGCACATCGCTCTCGGGGTTCACTTCAGTAGAAAAGAACGCTGTTGCATCGCTCACTCGCGCAGCCTGTTGCATGTTGTGAGTGACGATCACAATCGTGAAATCGGTCTTGATCTCTCTCATCAAGTCTTCGATTCGAGCAGTAGCAATCGGGTCCAGAGCAGAACAGGGCTCGTCCATCAGGATCACCTCAGGCTTCACAGCAATCGCTCGCGCAATACACAGACGTTGTTGCTGACCGCCCGACATTCCAAGTGCCGAGGCCTTGAGGCGGTCTTTGACCTCATCCCACAGGGCTGCTCGTTTGAGCGAGCTTTCGACTATCTCGTCGAGCTCTGCCTTCTTCTTGATGCCACCGATTCTCGGTCCATAGGCAACGTTCTCGTAGATGGACTTTGGGAATGGGTTGGGCTTTTGAAAGACCATCCCGATGCGACGTCGAACCTCTACTGCGTTGACCTTCTCTCCGTACAGATCAACCCCGTGGTACTGAATCTTGCCCTCGACTCGGGCTCCATCGATTAGGTCATTCATGCGGTTAAAGCAGCGAAGGACGGTCGTCTTGCCACAACCAGAAGGCCCAATAAATGCAGTGATCTCATGCTTGCGCACCTTCATGTCTACGTCCCGCACCGCACGGTACTTGCCGTAATACACGCTGAGCTTGTCCACGTTGAACACCACTGATCGAAGTTCGGCCGACTTGTCTTGGCTTGCTGCTGAATCAGAGGTGTCACCTTGAGTGGCGGTCTTGGCTCCGCTGTCCGAACCACTTGTTGATTCAGTGGATTCAGCCTCGCTGTTGACCACGGGGGGTGCCAGCGTGGTTGGAGTTGAGGCGCTAGCCATGTTCGTCGCTTGCTCGCTGTCTGCCTGCATCGTGTTCTCCAGAGAGGTCATGTGTTTCCGATGGTCAATCTGCTGCTGATAGCTCGAGCAGTAAGGGTGAGTGCCAAAACAATTCCCACCAGGGTCACTGCAGCACCCCAGGCGAGTTGGGTCGCAATGCTGCCCCCATTGGTGAGTTGTGAATAGATCTGGGCCGAGAGGGTGGTGTTCTGCCCACGCATCGAGAAGTTCGTGGTTGTCACATAGCCAATGGTGAACACCACTGGAGCTGTCTCGCCGGCTGCTCGGGCAACAGCAAGCAGGCAACCAGAAGTTATTCCCGCACTGGCTGCTGGCAGCACCACTTTGAGCGTGGTCTTCCATGTGCGGGTACCGAGCGCAGCAGAGGCTTCACGAAGGGCATTGGGCACGAGTTTCAGCATCTCTTCGGTCGACCGCACCACGATCGGCAGCATCAAACACCCGAGTGCCAAGGATGCTGCGAACGCCGACTTTCCGTTTGTCCCGAAATTCAACACCCAGATGGTGTAGATGAACACACCCATGACTACCGAGGGAACCCCCACCATGACGTCGGTCATAAAGCGAATGAACCGAGCTAAGCGGCCAGTCTTGCCATACTCATGCAGATAGACAGCCCCCAGGATTCCCAGTGGAATGGCCATGACTGACGCACCAAAGACTGTCAGGAAGGTACCCACAATGGCAGGCTGCATCCCCTCACCCACAGAGGTTGAGGACCCTCCAGCCTCGCATTCCGAAGCATCACCAAACCCCAGATCACACAGTTCTTCATTGCCGGCTAGGTCTGCCCTGCCAACATCGCCTGGAATGGGCTGAGTCCACCAATCAACCGTGAGTACAACGCCAAGACCCTGAGACAGCACGCTTGCACCCATGGCAAAAAGAGGAATCGCTGCAATGAGGAACGCTCCGACCATTGCAACCG
>CAMDAT010000031.1 GCA_945888825.1 Bifidobacterium breve
TACATGAAGTACGGCGTTGTTGATGGCAAGTTCCAGATTGATCAGCCCGAGATGATTCTGTACGACGGCAACACTCCCGAGGCCAGAGTGGTTGGTCTGAGTTACTACATGATTCAGCCGGGCCAAGCCGAGCCCAGCCAAGGCTTTACGGGGGCGAACGATCACTCACATCGGCATGTTGGTTTGTGTAACAAGGCAGGCGTGGGGGTCATCGGTGATTCGACGCTCACTGCGGAAGAGTGCGCGGCAATCGGTGGCATCAAGAGCGATGGTTCAAAAGGCTGGATGAGTCACGCTTGGGTCGTTCCGGGATGTGAGAGTCCTTGGGGAGTGTTCAGCGCTGCAAGCCCCTTGTTGGACGGCAAATTGGAACAGGCTTCAACTACAAATGCGGGAGCATGTGCTGGGTCTGGGGTCAGGGACCGCTATGAATTGCGCTCTGGTCGGCCCCCGGTAGCGGGCCAAACTGGAGTTAATGAGTCTGCGGCAGGGGAGTAGAATTCCGGATCCGCTGCACTTTTTGGATAGCACCCCCTCGGAGCCTGAATGAACGCACCAAGCCCCAAACCGATTGATCGATCGGCATCGATATTTGTGGCGGGCCACCGAGGACTCGTTGGGTCGGCTCTTGTGCGTCGACTGCAAGCAGACGGATTTCGTGACGTTCTGGTAGCAGGCCGGGAGGAACTTGACCTTCGAGATCAGGCAGCAGTCAATGCTTGGTTTCGGGCCAAACAGCCGCAGTATGTGATTCTTGCTGCCGGAACTGTGGGCGGCATTCTGGCGAACTCGACAAGGCCGGCCGAGTTTATCTACGACAACTTGATGATCCACGCAACGGTGGTGGAATCAGCGCGTGAAACCCAGGTAGAGAAACTCCTCTACTTGGGAAGTTCCTGCATCTACCCACGCCTAGCCACGCAACCCATAACCGAAGACGAGTTGTTGACTGGCCCGCTCGAGCCAACAAACGAGGCGTATGCGATTGCAAAAATCGCCGGGATCAAGATGTGCGATGCCTACCGAACCCAGTACGGATGCAATTTTATTTCTGCGATGCCCACCAATTTGTATGGGATCAACGACAACTTCGATCCCGAGTCAAGCCATGTCCTCCCGGCAATGATTCAACGGTTCCATCAAGCAAAACTGACCGGGGCAGAGTCCGTGGCCATCTGGGGTTCCGGAACGCCTCTGCGGGAGTTCTTGCATGTAGATGACCTTGCGGCCGCCTGTATGTTCCTGCTCGATCACTTCAATGACCCCGGACCAATCAATGTCGGCGCCGGCAAAGAGATCTCGATCGGTGATCTTGCCCAAGTAATTGGGCAGATCGTCTACCCCGAAGCTCGCATCGTGTTTGACTCCTCCAAGCCAGACGGAACCCCTCGTAAACTGCTCGACTCAGGCCGGCTCGATGAGCTCGGCTGGCATGCCTCGATTCCGCTCCACCAAGGAATTGAAGACACCTACTCTTGGTATCTGGAACAACTTGTCTGAGACCGGGCGCGAACTTATTCGGCTGCGGGGCTGAGAGTCCTGAAATAGTCAATGGTCCGCTCGAGGCCTTCTGGCAAGTCCACCGTTGGGGACCAGCCCAGCAATTCTCGTGCTCTCGTAATATCTGGCCGCCGCCGAACGGGGTCATTCTGAGGTAGCGGCAGACTGACGATACCGGCCGTTGACCCAGTCATCTCGGTAACAAGCTCAGCAAGGTGCAGGACCGTGTGTTCAGTGGGATTGCCGATGTTGACTGGGGCAGTCACATCGCTCTTGAGGAGCAATAAGAGTCCCTCGGCTTGGTCGTCCACGTAGCAGTAGCTGCGGGTCTGAGAGCCGTCTCCAAAGACCGTGAGTGGTTTGTTCGCTAACGCTTGGGTAATAAAGTTTGGGACGACGCGGCCGTCATCAGCGCGGTTTCTGGGCCCGTAGGTGTTGAAGATGCGGGCGATTCGAATGTCGAGATCTCGGTCACGACGGTAGGTATCGGTAGCTGCTTCGCCAAAGCGTTTACTTTCGTCGTAGCAACTACGCTCGCCAAGTGGGTTGACGTTGCCCAAGTAGGATTCCGACTGCGGGTGAACCTCTGGTTCACCGTAGACCTCGCTACTTGACGCAAAGAGAAAAGTTGCCCCCGTGCGATCAGCAAGGTCTAACGCATTGAGCGTGCCAGTCGATCCAACGCGAAGAATCTCAAGTGGCATGGTCCTAAAGTGCAGCGGCGAGGCAGGGGATGCGAGATGTAGCACTGCATCGAGTTGCCCAGCGACTTCAATCCCATCGGAGATATCTGCCGAGATCAGCTCAAAGTTTGGGTGCGCTAAAGCAGCGCTCAGGTTGGCCATCGCCCCGGTCAGAAAGTTGTCGATACCAATGACTGTGTCGCCCCGCGACAGCAACATATCTACGATCTGCGACCCCAACATCCCTGCGGCGCCGGTCACTACGATTCGCTGATTGGTGGAGTTTGTCATGAGACCCGACTGTTAGGTTGATTGAATTACCCCAAAGTATTTTCTGGGCTGCGGGGCAAACTCCCCCCGCCCCACCCTACGGCAAGGCTCAACACCTCAACCCTGACTGACCAAACCAAACTGAACAAGCCCCCACAATTGCGGGGGCTTGCGGTGGTGCGCTCGGCGGGACTTGAACCCACAACCTTCTGATCCGTAGTCAGATGCTCTATCCAATTGAGCTACGAACGCTTGGAGTTGATGACTCTAGCAACTCGGATGAATTTGGTCGATATTCGACCAGAAACATCCGGGTTGGTCTGGCTCTGCCGCCGGCCGAAGCTGGCGACAGAGCCATATGGCGGAGAGGGTGGGATTCGAACCCACGGTGAGGTTGCCCCCACACCTCCTTAGCAGGGAGGCCCGATCGACCGGACTCCGGCACCTCTCCAACGAGTTAGGTACTGTACCTGCTCTGCGCTAGTGGCCACCAGAGCTGACTTACAAGTTCACCTTGCGTGGGTGAGCGTCTCCCAAGAGAGTTGCATTGCCGTACCAGTGGGACGAAGGCGCTTGACGAGTTTTTCGGTGTTCGGCATGGGGATCCCGAGCTGCACTGCGTAGTGCTCGTACGCGACTTCCCACCCGCCCTTATAGGCTTCGCCTCCGAGGTTGAAGTTGGGGTTGACCCAACCTGTGGGCCGCCACGTTGAGGGCGGGGTCGTACCGAGTCGGGCTACCTCGTCGAGGTACTGGTTGGTGAATCCGGCGTTGAGTTCGTAGGAGGTACGGATGCGGGTGCTCTGCTCTGCGAACAGGTCGACTCCTTGTATGCCAGCGGATGCTGCGGCATTGCTCATGGACCCGAGACCCATGGTCATATGGCTCAAGTCGCGACCGGTTTCCTCTTGGAGGCCGTCGATGTAGCTGGTTGGGCTGTACCAGTAGGACTTGATTTCGGCAGGCGTGTCGAACTGTGACGAGATAGTCGGGGCAACTGGTTGCACACCATCTGAGGTCATGTAAATCGTTGATGTCACCTTGGCACGCCAGTATGCGACTCCGGCATTGAATGTCGCTCGGTCGTCATTGAAGATACCGATGCTGATCGTCGCGTCGGCGAAGGTCATCAACCAGTTCGACTGGCTTGTCCAGCCGGTGATGGTGAGCGGCAAGTACACGTTGTTGAGCATCTGTGAGAAGCGTGTGATGTCGGTGCTTGACCAGCCGGCGTTGCTGTATCTGATGATTTCCGCTGCACGAGTAATGAGTTCAGCAGTCCAGCCGGCCTGAAGTTTGCCATTCGCGTAGATCTGCTGGTTGAGGTTGGTGCGTGGCTGATCGAACAGGATCTCAGTGTTCGTCGCTGACCAGGCATTCATGATCTCAATGGACTTGTTGGCGTGGGCGATGTTCCCGGTGAAGTACCACATGAGCGCGTGGGTGTACGCCGCCATGGCATCATCGGTTTGCTCCCGACATCCCGTCTCGGAGAGGCCTAATTCTGGATGAGCAAGGGCGTAGGCGGCCCCGGTTCCGGCCCAGCAGCGAACCTGAGCTACTGGCATTGGCGGGTAGCTCAGCGAGGAGAACCGGTATGAAGCCGGTCGCAAGACTGTTGACGAGGACATTCCGCTGCTCTGCATTCTGGTGAACGCAGAAGCCCAGGGTTCTTGGTTCGCTGCGATCTTGGCTTTGACGAAATTGAGGTCCGCCTGACTGACCAGAACCCCAGGGTGCACAAACCCGCTCGTGGATGGGACCGTGGTGGTTGTTGGTGGGACCGTGGTTGTGGGTGCGACAGTGGTGGTCGTTGGTGGGACCGTGGTTGTGGGTGCGATAGTCGTGGTGGGTGCGACAGTGGTGGTGGTTGTGGGTGCGATAGTGGTGGTCGTTGGTGGGACCGTGGTCGTGGTGGTGGTTGTGGTCGAGGTAGTGGCGGTGGGTGCAACATTCGCGGGGGTTCGGGTGCCTGTTTTAGCTTGCTCAATCTGGACCTCAGCTGCTGGTGCTGAGGTCACATCGCTCGGTGGTGGAACCTCACACCCAGCAGCGACAACTAGGGCAGCGACTACCGCTGATACGATTTGTACACGGAGCCTTCGGTTGATTCGTGAAACTCTCATTTGCGACTCTTTCGATGGCTGGACCGATTGAATCTGCCTTGGAAATCTTTGGCATCAACGAATCGGTGGGACTACCCAGTGATCGACAGACGAGAGAAATACTTGAATTTACAATTTTTGTCGGACCTAAACGCGCGGCTAGTTCCGCGACTCAGCCGTATAACAAGTGGCGAGTCTGCGAAGGGATCGTCTAGTAGTCCTCTAATTCGCGATCAAGTAAGGTCCGCAGCATTGAGGAGGAAGTCCGTTTGGTATAGGGCAGGTATGCCACTTCAACTCCCAACGGAGCAAAAGACCTTTCCAGATTTCTGCCCTTCTCGGTGTCTTTCCAGTCGTCACCCTTGATGATTACGTCAAAGCGAAGGCCTTCCCACATCTCAAGCTTGGAGGCGAGATCCTCCACAACTGCTAAGTCCACGAATCGAATCGACTGAACAATGGCGAGACGCTCACTGAGCGGTACCACTGGGGGCCTGCCCTTCGCTAGCTCCGTTAGCTCATCGGAGACAACCCCTGCAATCAGGAAATCGCAAAAATGCCGCGACTCGCGAAGAATGTTGAGATGACCGACATGAAATAAGTCATATACCCCCGGTGCGTACCCAACCTTTCGTGATTTCATGCGAACCGAAACCGTTGTTTGGCCTGGTCAGTCGGGTGGACGAAGGTTCGTAACATCATGAGAGGCTAGCGCTAGCCACTCGGAATTAGCTCTATCCCATTGGGGGGCGAGTGGGCCATAACTAGACTGTTGTTGTGAAAACAACCACGTCTACTCGGCCGCTGCGCATTGCCCTGCTTGGCACTCGCGGTGTGCCTGCGCGGTATGGGGGCTTTGAGACGGCGATAGAAGAGATCGGTCAGCGACTCGCGCGCCGCGGTCACTCGGTAACGGTCTACTGCCGCCAGCCTCAGGATGGCCCAGAGAACCCAAAGCAATTCCTCGGAATGAGGCTTGTCACCTTGCCGGCACTTCGTTTCAAGTCAGTTGAGACGCTGACAAATTCCGCGTTGTCCTCTTTGCACGCGATGGGTAGCAAGGGCCAAGACGTCATCATCATGTTTAATTCGGCAAACGCGGTGTATCTGCCGTTGCTCCATGCTCGACGACTACCAGTTGCAGTTCACGTTGATGGTTTGGAGTGGCGCAGATCGAAGTGGACTGGAGCAGGGGAGCGCTTCTACCGCTCTGCAGAGTCGCTCGCTGTTCGCTGGGCCGACGCGCTCATCGCCGATGCTCGGGGGATTGGTGACTATTACCGAGATGAATTCGGCGCCCAGACCGAGTTCATCCCATACGGAGCCCCCCAGCTCAGCGACCTTCTCGCGGATCGGCTGCAGGACCTGCAGCTTGAGTCGAAGGAATTTCACCTGTTGGTCGCTCGGTTCGAGCCGGAAAATAATGTCGACCTGATCCTTCGTGGCTATCTGCGCAGTTCGGCCAAGATGCCGATCGTTGTGGTGGGAGCAGCGCCATATAGCGATGGCTACACCGCTGAAATCCGCAGGCTGGCCGCCAGAGATTCTCGAGTCCGATTGATAGGCTCGATTTGGGATCAGAATCTTCTCGATCAGCTCTATTGCCATGCGAGGCTCTATCTGCACGGTCATTCGGTAGGGGGAACAAACCCGTCACTCTTGCGGGCAATGGGAGCTGGGACCGCAGTGGGAGCGCTTGGCGTGGTGTTTAATCAGGAGGTCATTGGTTCTGATGCATGGCTGTTTCGTGACCCCGCAGAGGTAGCTGCCTTGATCGAGCAGGCCGAGCGTACTCCCCAGCAAGCCGATGAGTACGGGGAGTCTCTACAGAGAAGAACCGCCGAGAAGTACCAATGGGAGGATGTGGCTCATCGGTATGAGCAACTAAGTTACGCACTAGCGGGCGGCTGGTCTCGACGCGGTGAGGTCTCAGGCCGGCGTCTGAATTCACCTGAGTGGAAACTGGGATCGAATCAACTGGTGACTCGGGCGCACAATGGGGATGTTGGAGCATGAGTGACCAAAGCGTGCAGCGGTTGAGTTTTTCTGAAGCACTGATTGAACTGAAAGGAAAGCAGAAGACTTCGAAGGGCGCGCCAGCGTATTCCCTTTTAGTGAACAGGCGTCTCGGCAGATTTTTCGCAGCCGTTGCCTATGTCCTGAGACGTACCCCTAATCAGGTGACAGCGCTCAGCGGTCTGTGTTCATTCACTGCGATTGTGATGATCGCAGCAATGAATCCAACTCCGGGGAGTTCGGTGCTCGTGTGCTTACTCCTTGTTGTGGGCTACGCACTTGATGCTGCAGATGGACAGCTTGCGCGACTTCAAGGCGGCGGGAGCGTTTCCGGTGAATGGCTCGATCACGTGGTCGATGCCATCAAGATCGTTACGTTGCACCTAGCAGTACTGATCAACTGGTACCGATTCTCGGCCACTACCGACCTTCGACTTCTGGTGCCCCTTGTCTTTACGGCAGTCTCGGCAGTGACCTTTTTTGTAATCATTCTGAACGATCAGATTCGCCGGGCTCAGCGGAACACAACTGAAATGTTGCTGCAAGGCGAGGGCAAATCCTCTCGGCTGTACTCCCTCGCAGTCATGCCAACTGATTATGGATTGCTGTGTCTCGTGTTCGTAGCGCTGTTCTGGCAGAGCGGCTTTTTCTGGATGTACTCAGCGCTCATGGCAGCAAGCTTGATTTTTCTTGCGGTGGCCTTGGTGAAGTGGTTTCGCGAGATGAGCAGGTACTAGCTCGCCGAGATCTTCGCTGAGGACTACTGGTTGGGTTCACGCAAAAATTTTCCGTTCGTGTCAACCTCCGTTGCGGGGGACTTCTCGTAGACCTCATATCCGGAACGGCTCTTCTCTGGAGTTTTGTTTAACACGCTCCCGATAAGGCGAGCGCTCACAGCTTGCAGCGCTCGGACCGAGGATTCCACCTGGTGCCGTGTTGTTCGGCCATGTTCGACTACGAGCAGTACCCCGTCTGACACACCTGCGACGATTGCCCCATCAGTGACAGCAATCAGAGGGGGAGTGTCGATAATCACGAGATCAAAAATCGCCGAGCATTCAAGAAGCACTTCTGTCAACTTGTCGCTGCCAAGGAGTTCGGATGGGTTGGGTGGGAGTCGGCCACAGGGAAGAACCATGAGCCCGTCAATCCCTACGAGTTGCAAACTCGTCTCCAGACTTGATTGGCTCGCGAGGACGTCTGAGAGACCCATCAAACCCCCTGTGTCAAAGAAATCGCCCATTCTTGGTCGGCGAAAGTCTGCCTCGATGAGCAGTACCCGGTTTTGCAAAGCGGCCATCGCAATT
The DNA here is from genome assembly GCA_945888825.1 of Bifidobacterium breve. Lineage (GTDB taxonomy): Bacteria > Actinomycetota > Acidimicrobiia > Acidimicrobiales > Microtrichaceae > IMCC26207. The sequence continues at coordinate 7,882 of CAMDAT010000031.1, forward strand.
GCCAGATTTGCGGACAGAGTGGACTTTCCTTCTCCGGCAAGTGAAGAGGTGACAGCGATGACTTTCAGCGGTCGCTCAGCGCTCATGAATTGTAGGTTCGTTCGCAATTCTCGGATGGCCTCTGCTGCGTGGCTGTTAGGACTCGTTCGCATCACGAGAGATCTCTGATCAGTTCCGAGAAAACTAGGAATCCTCCCAAGCACGGGGCTGGCTTTGAGTTCGTAGAGTTCCGATTCGCGCTGAATCGAAGTATCACGCAACTCGAGAATCAGGGCAATGACAACTCCAACTGCGAGTCCCAGTAAACCTGTCATAGCAAGAACTGGAGCGCTTTTGTCGACCACCTTGGTCACACTCGGCCCAGAGACAACCTCAAGGTTGACAACGGCGCCATCTCCCCCCTCGTTCTCGACCGAGCTAACGAGTTCGACAAATTGAGTTGCAAGGGCAGATGTGAGGACTTCGGCCATCTGTTTCGAATCGGTGGTGACGGTGGCGGTTAGAAGCACAGTATTGATGTCACCAGTTGCGGAAATCATCCCCGAGATCTGCTTTGCGCTGAGTTGCACATTCGTGTTCTTGAGGATCATATTTGAGAGTCGATCAGTGGTTAATAACGCAACGTATGAGTTCACGCGCCGCTGAGCGAACTGATCAGCAGCAAACTGATTGTTCGCCGTTGAACCTGCCGAGGTTCTGACAAAGAACGTCACCGATCCCCGATAGGTGACCTCGGCCGTGCTCACCACGTAGAACCCAGCGAGCAGACCAATGCAGGTTGAAACCAAGATGACTACCCAGAATTTCCTGACAATCGATAGGTATTGGCCCAGATCCATAACGTCTCCTTCTGAGTGGGTCATTCTAGGGGAACACTTTCATTTGCGGCATCAACGAGTTCGCCGCGCCAACCGATGGGCATGGAAGAACGCTTCAGCATGAAGTCGACCGATTCGTTTCCATTCACGTGATGCGAGATTCGGCGACTGCTCTGGCCATGTCTCCATAAGGAGTTCCAGAGTGGACTCGATGGCTGACCCCAACAGGGGGGGCTCGTAGGTGTGCACCCATCTAGGTCCGACCTCGTTAGCAAGTTCCTGAGCCAGTCTGCCCGCGGGGATGAGCACGGGCCTTTCGAAAGACAACGCGAAGATCACAGAACTTGAGTTCGTCACTTCGTTAAACGGTAGAACTGCTAATTCTGCGGCGAGTACCTCGGCTATGAGTTGTTCTTGGGTCACGAAGCAGTTGTTCCAGGCGACACGAGGATCATTTCGCTCAGCAAGCTGAATTTCCTTTAGAAGACCCTGATCTTGAGTCTCACCAAGGATGTGCAAACTGAGGTCTGAACTTGTTGTCTCGGCGAACGCCGTAAGCAATGAATCAATTCCCTTGTATCGCCGCACATGCCCGAAGTGAATCAACCTGCCGGCAGTTCGATGCTCCTGACTGATTGGGTGCCCATCTGCGCAGTAGTGACCAAGTGGAGCATGAATTTGGGCTACAGAAGTCGGCGGGACATCAAAATCGTTGAGCGTGATCCATAGCGTTGTCCACCGACTGCTCAGCTCTATAAGCCAGGTTTGAATCAGGTTTCCTGGTTCGTGAGGAATCTGGTTATGCAGCGTTCTGACTAAGGCCGCGCGAGAGAGTCGGATCCGCAGGAGGAGTAGAAAAAACGCGCAGCACCGAAAAACCGTACGAAGCGGTGAACTCCCTCGCACAAGGTGTTCTGGCCAGTGCAGGTGGAATACATCGAACGGCTCAAATAAGGCACCTCGCCAAGAAAAGTGGCGGGGATGAATCTGTGGGGGGAGTGAATCGAAGAGCCGAATGAGATACGGATTCGTGCGAACACCTGGAGGTCTGAACGACTCCAGAACGATCAGCGTTTCTTGAGCAATCTCGTGGCTGTCATCGTTGTGTTGTTGAGAACCATGAACAGATTTTGCATAAGACATGAATGGTCAGAGAGTATCGTTGATGAATGGGAAGAGTTCAGTGGACTGCGCATTTGGTGGTCCACACTGATGGCGGGGTTCAAACTTCAGATTCTCGGATCTGCCCCGAAATGGCCATCCTATGAGTGCCCAAACTCCTCCTTCGAATCTCTCCGCTTTGGTGAATCAAGGAGATCTTCGAGCGCCTGACCCTGTAAACAAGACGACAGTTCTGAGTGTGCTGAAAAGCGGCGGTACTCGAGTGCTCGTGTTGCCGTTCAGCGCTGTTCTCGGCGTGCTGTGTACGCGGCTTATCATCGTGCATTTTGGGCAGGATACGTACGCTCAATATGGTCTGCTCGTGGCCATCGGGGCGATGCTTCCCTTTGGAGATTTAGGAATGTCCGCCGCCATCATGAACGCCGTAGGTGCATCCAAGCGCCCGGCGGAGGATGATCACGTTCGGCGGGTCCTGATTACAAGTATCAGAGTGCTGCTGTGCGCTGGAACGGTTCTCCTCCTCGTCGATATCGTGATCACGGCCACAGGTTTGTGGCCAACCCTGATGGGGGAGAGCTTGATCCCCGGTACGGGCCCTGTTGCCGCTGCAGCAGTTCTTGGGCTCATTGCAGTCACGATGCCGATCGCGTTCGGCCAACGAGTGTTAACGGGCCTCGGCAAAAATCATCTGACTGTTGCTCTCTTTGGGTTGCAGACACCCGTGGTGTTGGTAGCGCTGCTCTGTATTATCCACTTTGATTGGGGTAGCGGATCGTACCTACCAGTCATTCCCTACCTTGTTGTTTTTTCGCTGTCCATCGCAGCGACGTTCGTTGCCGCGCGCATGATTCACCCGACAATCGGATCGGCACTTCGTGACGTCCCACGAGTCCGATCTGTCAATGGTGGTCAGGTACTGAATGTGGCGTGGCCGATGTTGATACAGATGATTGCGTTACCGATTGCAATGCAGAGTGATCGACTGATTCTGAGTCACGTGTCGACGACCAGCAATCTGGCCGAATACAACCTGGCCTCTCAGATGTACTTACCCGTTTGGCAGGTTGTGACTGCTGCTGGTGTAGCACTGTGGCCGATATTTGCGCGAGCCCGAGCGGAGGGTACCTCTCGGCGAAATTCGCCAATGCCGCTCTCGCTGGGCTTTGCCGGCGCGGCCGCAGCAGTTTGCTTGTTCATTTCAGTTATCTCGCCTTGGTTAGCAACCGTTGCATCTGATGGCGAGATCAAGATATCTCGAGGGTTGCTCATTGCATTCTCGGTCTTCATGGTGTGTCAGGCAGCGAAGTACCCACTGGGTATGTTTATGACAGATGCACCTGGGTTGAGGTATCAGGCTTTCATGGTCCTCTGCATGCTTCCGATCAACCTTGGGATATCGATCGTGTTGGCGAAGAAGTTGGGCGCAGTCGGACCAATCATTGGCTCTACCATTGGGGTCTTCTTCTTCCAAGTGTGTGCGAACTTCTTCTATGTGCGGCGCAACCTACAAAAAATGCCAGTCTGAGATGTCCATCGCTGAAGGGAGAACCCTCAGGATCTACGGCAGTTTGCGGACGGCCCAACTTGAGCGCCTCAGTCAGATGGATCCATCGCTCATGTGGTACCTAGATACTCGACCTGACTTCGATGAGTCGCTCATTGATCTCGAGAGCCCGCCCGTCCAGATGAGTTTGCGGGAAATTCTGTTGGGACTAACTAAGCGGCACTTTGAACGTATCGAGGTAAATGAACCGGCGCTCGTGGCTCAATGGAAACTGCTCATTCCGGTGCTGCTGATCCTGCGCATTCGTGGATTCCTGACGAGGAGGAGGTCAACCGTTGTCTCCTACTGCATCGAGAATTTTGACCCATCGACTATCGCTCAGCAACGTTGGGGAATCAGTGAACGTTCTGCTCGGTCGCTCGCTTGGATCGTGCTGCAACTGCTGGTGAGGGGCTCTGATCGACTGGCCTTCGGTAGCAGGGGTTCGCAACAGCTCTACGAGTCCTATGTCGGAAAAGCGTGTCTCAACTCCCGCTCCCGGCTCTTTGAGGCTCTTCCTTCACGCTGCGCTTGTCTCAGTGACGCCCACTCGAAGCGAGATAGCGATGGTGTCCTTTTTCTGGGTGCATTCGTCAATCGGAAGGGTATTTTGCCGACTCTGGGCGCGTGGCAGACCCTGCAAAGGATTCGACCTGAAACGCGCTTTACCTTGATCGGAGCAGGGTCTCTGCAACCTCAGGTGGAATCCTGGGCAGTGGCTCATGGCGAGGTCTGCGTGCTTTTGGATCCACCCCGGGAGCAGATTCACCGGGCACTCCGAGAAAACTCGGTTCTCGTTTTGTTGCCCCAAAAAGAACAACTCGGCCTGCCGATACTTGAAGCCCTCAGTCACGGATGTGAAGTCGTGACCAACTCAGAAACTGGTCTGGCAGCTTGGCTCGCAGCCCACGGGCATGGGGTACTTCCGCCGGACTCCTCCGCAGAAGCGGTTGCTGATGCCATCGCTATGGCGCTCGACCGGGCGGCACTGCGGGAGGGTTCTTTGAAGGATTTGCCAACCACAGATCAGCGAATTGAGGCAGACCGCTGGTTAGCCACGGGAGGGTCCGGCTAGTGGTTGGGGGGTTTTCTCGGAGCGCCTCTTTGCTAAGAGAACGGACCTAATAAGCATCCAGGATCCGACGAAAGCTCCGCCCACGGCAGCAGAGGTGCGCCGTGGGTGCGTCAGTGCTTGGAGTTTTCCATCTCGAAAGGCAACTCGCGCGGTCGCTGCAGGTGTGTGGAGGAGCCACTGCCACGCATCAGAACTCGGCCGGTTCAAACTGGCGAACAGCAGGCGGTTTCGGCACATGTAGTAGTTGTACGTAGGCGACTTGCCTTGGGTACCCTGAGTGGCGCCAACGGTGTGCGTCACGGTCACCTCGTGCACGACTTGTAAGTCCCCGCCGAGATGCAAGCAGCGCTGGCTCAGGTCAACGTCTTCCCAGTAAAGAAAGTATCGAAGGTCGAATCCTTTCAGCTTGACCCAGGTCTGAAGATCAACAAACAGACATGCACCGGTTATCCATCGCTCTGGTCCTCGTTGCTCAGCGGCGAACTGAGAACTCGTGCGGCCAGTGCGTAAGTTGAGTTGCCCCCCGGCAAACCAGACGGATCCATCAGGTCGATTGATGCGCGGCGACAGCAGCGTGAACTCGCAGTGGCGCCCGACCTCGTGGAGCTTAGAGAGTGCGCTTACTGTGATCGATACATCCGGGTTGAGGAGAACGAAACTTGTGCAGCCCAGAGTGATTGCGTGTTCAACCCCAAGGTTCATGCCGGCGCCAAACCCAAGATTCTTCGATGGGGTGAGCAGTTCCCAATTTTGCGACTGGGAAAGAGACTGAATCTGTGCGCGTTCTTGGTGGCCAGAAAAGTTGTCTACCACCACAACCAGTGCGTCGATCTGTTGAAGGTCGAGTACCGCCAAGTTCTTCCGCAACAGGTCGTGGGACCCAAAGTTGACGAGAATGATTCCGAGTCGGTTCGCGCTCATGGCTGCTGCTTCGGCCGTCGATACTCATGGTATGTGTAGCCCCATGCACCGCCCGTCATGCCAGCTCCGCGAGCAAGGGTGCGTGCCCCTTTGGCCTGATGCTGGAGTGATCCCGTCAGATAGCCGAGCAGCATTCGGGCCGTGCCTGCAACTAGCCGCAGAGTTCCCCAAGCTGTCAGGCGAACGCGCTCCGCAAGGCGCTCACCGAGTTGGCCGCGAAGGGCGATTGCAGCGCGGCTTGAGGAGTTGCCAGTGCGGAGTGCTCGCTGCAGAACCCACGCACGCGTCATTCGTGACAGAGGCACCACATCAATCACGACTGCTTCATCGCACCAGATCATCGTTCCGCCAAGTTGACGGATCTGTCGGGTAAAGAGCGTGTCAGATCCACCGCTCGCGCCGAATCGAAGGTCAAAACGAAGTCCCCAGTCATTGATTTGTCGAAGGTCGAGAAGCAGGTTGTTCGTTGCGGCAACTTCAATCTGGGTGCCAGTCGGCATCCGTCGCCTTGTGAAGAATTCTCCAGCAGTGATCCACGGGTCAGGATCCTCTGCAAAAGTCGAGACCACGGGCCCGACCACAGCCGCCGGTTGAGTCCTGATCCAGGTATCGACCAGCGTCTGAAGCCAGTGGGCGCTCGGTCGTTCGTCGTCATCAACGAAGATGAGCAGGTTTGCTTGTTGGCCCTCCGCCAATGCCCGATTGCGAGCAGCGGCAATTCCGGGGATTGGTTCGTGCACGAACCGGACGGGGTTACTCACAAAATTTGCCGCAGACCTCATGGCGCTGGCAGCAGGATCGTTATCAATCACTAGGACGGAGGTCTCCCATTGAACACCCTGCGATTGCTCGAGCAAGGTACTCAACGCATCTGGCAGGTCATGGGGTCGCTTGTACGTCAGGACAACAATAAGGATCTGCAGCGCGTCAAGTTCATTTGGTGGAGCCATCTCAGTGCCTGGGGTCATGCCCGACCATGTGCCCGTGATGCCGTTTGGACTGCGAGGAAGATTCGGTCACCATAGAGTTCTGGGTCGTGGCGCTGCTTCGCTAGCAGCGCATCAAACTCTGCCTCCGCTCGGTAGGTGTTCCAGTCTTCGGTAATCTTCTTGATTGCTGCTGCGATCGCAGTGGAATTTCCAGGCTGAACACTCTGAGCTGATGGAAAGCCTCGGACGGCTTCGATGAGGCCTCCCGATTCCGAAGCCACTACTGCGCGAGCCCCAAGTACCGCTTCCACAGCAACATTGCCAAAGGGCTCAGCGTCTACCGAGGGAACTACGACGAGATCGCACAAGGCGATCTCCGCCCAGACATCTCGCTGGAATCCGAGGAATTTAACGCTACCTTCAAGATGAAGATCGTTAACCTGCGCTCTGAGTTCCTCCTCGAACCACTCGTACCCCGTGAAGGCTGATCCCATAAGGTGCAGTTGAGTCATCATCCCAAGGTCGCGGAGTTGAGCCATTGCCGAGAGAATGAACTGTGGTCCCTTTCGCGGGGAGAGTCGGCCTAGGTAGAGCAGCCGAATGGGATCCGTCAGCATCTCTCGTGCTGGTTCAATCGCGCTAGGCCCAGAAATCGGATTCAGAATGACCCGAGACCGAGACGCAAGTTTGGGGAATGACTCGCAAACGAGATTCAGGCTGAACTCGCTATTGGCTACGACAGAGGAGCACAACAACAGCGGGGTGTTCAGAGCTCTCTTCTGCAAGGTTCGAGCACTGTTCTCTGCCTCGTGAACATGACAGACCACCGGGACCCGACAGATGCGCGACAGGAGTATCCAAAGCGGGACGGTCACGGTTGAGACGTAGACCACATCGGCCCGTGTGGATCGCAGAACGCGGAGGCTAGGCAGCAGACTTCGAAAGAGTGTGCCGAGAAAGGATGCGAAGCCCTTGGGTTGGAGAACTGACTTCCTGACCACTGGAGTTGGGCACGTAAGAACACAAGCCCCGGCTTGCTTGACGGCATCAAACAACGGGCCAGTATTCGGCAATGCAACCGTCACCGACCAACCGCGCTGAATGAGGGCGCTGACTGACTCAAGCATGACTCGGTCTGATCCGTACAACTCCGCACCAGGGTGAACGACCAAAAGAAACCCAGCCGCTTGATTCTTTGGCATTTCAGGGGAATCCAACTCCACGAGACGACTGCTCCCTTAAGGCCACGAACGTTCAGCGGTGAGTTCCACGAACCGGGCGGAGTGCGTGTCTCGATCTGGTGAACTCGCTGAGCGAGCCCGTTGATGACACTCTAATTCTTGGGAACCACCAGAAGGTTGTTGTAGGTGACGGTGATGGGGACGTTGGTTACTGATCCTGCGAGGTAGTTGATGACCCCGATTCCTCCCGGGCTTTGGAGGCTTGGGGTGGTATCGGTGGAGGTGAGTTGAGCGGTGAGTGGTTCTGGTTGGGTGATGTTCCAAAGTTTTGCGGTGAGGGTAGTGGTTCCGGTTCCGGTGGCTTCGAGTTTGATGCGCCAGGTGTCGCCGGGTGTGTAGACGAGTCCGGGGAGAGTGATTGCGGAAATGGTTGTTTCGGTTCCGCTGACGATGCGCGACAGGGTGAGGGAGGTTGAGGTTGGGAGTGCTTTGGCGCGAACTCTGTATTCCGAGGTTCCGATTCTCCTTACTGCTAGTGAGCTGTAGAAGCCTCCGCCGGTTGGTGCTTTGCCGAAGGAGAGGTCGACGGTTGCGCTGACGTCGGTTGCGCTGACGGAGTTGAGGTAGCTAGCGGTGGTTCTGCCTGCGGCGTTCAAGAGGTGTTTTCCTGTGCCGTTGTTGACGGAGTACCAGGCTGCGGTGCCGGTATTGGTCCATGTTCCGCCGGTGTCTGCAGTGCCGAAACTGTTCACGAGTGTCCGCTCAAACGCATCCGACGC
>CAMDAT010000032.1 GCA_945888825.1 Bifidobacterium breve
GAAGGCGGCGAAGAAATGGTGTCCTCGGGAGTTCCGCTCGGCAGGATCGGCACCCCCGAAGACGTTGCAGGAACTGTTCTGTTTTTGTCTTCACGCGCAGGAAGCTACGTAACCGGTTCGATTATTGCAGTTGATGGCGGTATTTCAACTCACGGCTAAACCGAGGTCAAGGCTCGGTTAACAGCACTGCGAGCGCCCTACATCCAGGGGTCATCAGCAAGACCAAGTTCAGGCCACGGGCCAGCAGCTATTGGCTGGCAGTTTCCCCAACCAACCCCGCCACCCACGGGGTCAATCACCCGAACTGCTGTGTCGCGAATCTGATGCAAACGCCGGGCTGTCTGTGGGTCGCTGCAGTCCTCAAAGCGTTCCCCATCTAGGTGGAACTCACCTCGCCACTCGCCGTGATGGTGGCCGTCCAACCCAAAGTACAAACCAGCGCCCAGTTGCACACCAGTGTCGCCAAGGACCTCAATCTGAATAGGCCGCTGGCTGCCATCTTGCATGGTGCCCATGACGGTGCCGCCGAGCAGTCGGCGGTTCTCAGGGTCAAACTGCAGGTTGGGCTGAAGATCCACGATTGGATCCACGCTGCCATCGAGATGCTCAACTCCAGCAGTCACAGTCTTTTGAGCAAAGCCCGGCATCTGCACCAAGGTGAAATGAAGGTGCAACGCATAGCGAGACCCATCGGGCCGTTCCATGAGTGCCGGACACCAGATCATCATGAACCCCACCCCCGCTGGAAAGGCAGTCGAATCTGCGCGGTCAACCGTTGGCGGTCCTACGTCATATCGGACTCCCCAGGAATGATCACGAGTGCAGACCCAAGACTCGGGATTGACTTCGGTGCGTTGCCCGTCGAGTTGAACCCAACCAGTTGCTACTCCGGTTTGGTGATAGCGCACTAGGTCCGCAGAGACTCGGTACTGATCGCGCATGTGCGTGCGCTCCTCAAGCTGCGGCGGCACGATGCCATCAAAGGTGATCTCGAATGAGATGGGCTGCACCTCGTTAGCCTCGAGGCTAAATCGCACCTGCTGCAGCGGCTCGAGGACCTGATAGCGAATGGGACCAACAGAAGTTGACTCCGGGTCCGAGGACAAGCTTCGGCTACTGCGAACAGTTGTCTGCTGGGTGCCTTGGCTGACGGCGGCGTAGGCGTCCAACACATTCCTGTTTGGGTAGCGGCCAAGTCCGAATCCAATTTGCAGGCTCCCGTCGCGAGCCATCGCCATTGCGCAGACCTTCTCAGTCCAAGCCGGATCACTAGTGCCCACCACTGCAAAGGTGTCGGCAACCTGATGGGTGAAGCCCTCATCTGCTGCTCCGAGCGGGCCAATTGGGTTATGTGCCATTACGTTGCTTCTCCCATGGTCAGCGAGTTGGAGATCACCCTAGTTCTGGCAGGGCAAAGCCGATGATCCTGCAAGTTGCATCCGAAACCTGCTGGCATAGGGAGATGACGAATTCGCCCCTGCCATCCTCCGAGCCTGACAGCACCCCAAGGACAATCGGCCAAAGTCGAGTCTCCGCAGAGGACAAAGCAGAAGCTGCAGAGCTTCTGGCTCGTTATGCCGAGTTCATCGACGCTGGTGACTTTGAGGGATTAGCCGAGTTGCTAGCTGATGCGGAGCTGCTCGACCAGTCTGGCAATCGCATCGCTCAGGGCAGGGAGGAAATTCTTGGGTTATACAACGCAATGACGCTGCGACACGCTGATGGAACCCCGCTGACTTCTCACGTGATTACGAATGTGATTGTCGAGTCCGCTGGCCCGGATGAGCTTCAGATGCGGTCTCGCTTCACAGTCTTTCAAGCCACCGATTCCTTGCCACTTCAGCCTGTGGTGGTTGGTAGGTATGTGGACACACTGAGGCGAATCGATGGGTCGTTGAGATTCACAGCCCGCGTCATGATGCCTCAAGCCTGGGGTGATGTGACACAACACCTGAGCTTTGACCCCCGTTAGGAACAAGCCCAGAGTCGTTCTTGGGCAATGCCCTCGGCGGAGTTACTCCTGAGAGGTGGGCGTGGATGCCTTGGACTTTTTGTCCTTACGCTGTTTCCGGGCGAGAGCGAACGCGAGCACAAACCCTATTGCTGCTCCGACAATGAGATAGAGGTTGAGCATTCGGTTATCTTCCTCTTTGGCCCCCTGCTCTTCCTTGGCTGCTGAAGTAAGAAGTTCCGCATTGTCTGCCTGATCCTGATCTTCTGCGGCTATCTCGCTGGTGGCGGCAGCCTCGCCAAGCGTCGCAGGTTCTGATGTAGTGCTTGTCGGATCGAAGGAATCTGCCAAAGTGAACTGGGCGTCAGTCTGGGCCGATGGGTTCTGCGAGGTGAGAGAAATGGACCATTCGCCGGCGGAAGGCAACTCAACGGTTGCTCCATAAAGGGCGTCTGTTACGCCGGCGCTCTCCGCTCCGGTTGAGTCGCCGGGGGTGAGGACTGTCGGCCCTACCGTTGCTCCCGATGCACTGCTGAGTGTCGCACTTACTTGGGCATCTTCAGCCAAGTGCCCGTCGCTCTTGTAGACAACCCCAGCTTGGATGTAGACGGTTGTCGGTCCGGTTTGATCTGCCTTAGTAAGACTCACTTCGCCTTCCTCGCTATGAGCCGAGGCCAGAGCGGGGATCCAAATCAGAACTGCCAGAAGGGTTGCAAAGAAGAGGAGGAAGCGTTTCATCCTCACATGGTACCTGCGCCCCATCTAGGTGCGGCAAGCCCAATCAGGGCAGTGAAATATTAATGAAGAATCTCGGCCAACTGGCGGGTGTCTGCTTGGTAGGGGCCCTTGGGATCCTCTGGATCGCACAAGGTTGTTGCATCTAGGTACACGCGAGGCGTGCGATACAAGTAAGCAATAGCAACTGCATGGTTTGGCGTTACGTAACGATCGTTCTCGTTCTCTTCAAGCCAGGTCCGCAGGCGAGGCGCATGCTTTGCGCTCATATTGGGGAACAGGTGATGCTCAACATGGTGGCTGAAGTTGAAGTGCAAGCGATCAATGATGGGCAGTGTGGTCACACTCATCGAGTTTTCGATCGGGTCATTCGACTTGGTCATCGGGCGCATGAAGTGGTTGGTGGCGATGTAGCCCATGACTAGAGCGTTAGTCAGCATCACGGGAATTGCGACTACGAAGATGGAGTAGAACGGTCCCGCCAAGATACCTACGGTGATCCACAAGGCTAGGCAGACAGCGCTATCGATGATTGCTCGGCGGCGATTGAATCGAGCAAAGGTTCGCATGTACTTGGCCTGAATCCACAGAACGACTTGGCCGTGGAAGGTGAACCAGTAAGCAAAGAAGAACACGCTCGACCAGTGCCGCGAACCGGGTGCCAGACGAGCCACAAAGCGAGTGGAGGGAGCCTTCTCGAATCTTGAAACGGTGCCAAAGCTGTCTGGATCGGAGTTGCCCATATTGGTTTTGCCATGATGAATCTGGTTATGCCAGACCCGCCAGAGCGAGGGGGATACCAGCATGGGTGCGAACCCTAGGTAGCCCAGAAAGTACTGCAGGCCCTTGGATTTAACGACTGCACCATGGAGCACCTCGTGCGCCAAGAATCCCATTGATGCGAAGCATTGACCCATGACGAGTCCAAGCAGTACGCAGAAATACCAAGGCGGCCGCACAACGATGATGGTGGTTCCCGCAGCGAGTGCAGTCGCGACAAGCGGAATGAACCACAGCGCTCGCTGCGGCTGACGCTCAAAGGTGTCAGCAGGCAAATCAGCTTTGAGCTGCTTGCGAGTTTCTTCGGTGGTTGGGGGAGTCATGTAATCAGTCATGGCGTTCCTCAGGTGTCGGTTGTTCTTGAAGGTCAGATTCGTGGTGTCACAGTTTGGTTACTTTTGCGTAGCTTACTGCATCGTAACTTACCATGCCGTAACCTACGCCATCGTAGTATGGTTGTCGCTATGGCAGATGGCACACGTACCCGGCTGTCTGCCGGGGAGCGAAGAAATCAACTCGTTGAGGTTGGCAGAAAGGTCTTCGCCGAGAAGGGTTTTGAGGCAACCTCGGTAGAAGAAATTGCCGAACGGGCCAAAATCTCTAAGCCCATCATCTATGAACACTTTGGTGGCAAAGAGGGCCTCTATGCAGTCATCGTGGATCGAGAGATGGACTACGTCATCGAGCACATCTCGGTGGCCATCTCTACGGGGCCTCCACGCGAGCGTATTGAAGGTGCGGCGCTTGCCTTTATGAAATACGTAGAGGAACGCCCCGATGGATTTGCCGTGCTGTCTCGAGATTCGCCGACCAAGAGCGGCCTAGCCAACTTGTTGGCCGAGGTTGGGTTTCGGGTTGGCAATGTCTTTACCGAAGAATTTAAGCGTGCGGGCTATGACCCTAAAGCGGCACCTATTTATGCGCAGAGCCTGATCGGTATGGTCACTTTTGTGGGTCAATGGTGGGTGGATAACCCCAAAATGTCGGCCGACGAAGTTGCTTCACATATCTCTGCGCTGTCCTGGATGGGTCTGCGGCACCTTCCTAAGAAACCCCAGAAAGCAGTGCAACCGAAAGCAGTGCACTCTCGCTCGAAGTGAGAGTGTTATTGCTATGAGCCAGAGCGAGCCAGTTACCCAGATCGCAGCAGTCGACCGGTTGGCCGTGCGAGTTACCAAAGATGCTGCTCGGCAGATTCGCGGCGGCCACCCGTGGGTATTCAACAACTCAATCACCTCGCTCAAGCCGGGCGGTAAAGCGGGCGACCTTGCCGTCATCTTTGATGAGCGCCGGGAGTTCATGGCGATTGGGCTCTACGACCCAGACTCAGCAATCAGTATCAAGATTCTTCACCATGGAAAGCCTGTTCAGATTGATTCTTCTTTCTGGACGCAGCGTCTGACTGCTGCACAGGAACTGCGCCTCGGTGCATTCGATCCAACCCATACGACGGGGTACCGCTGTGTTCACGGCGAGAATGATTCGCTGCCGGGTTTGGTGCTCGACCGCTATGCCGATACCTATGTGCTCAAGCTGTATAGCGCAGCCTGGTTCCCTCATCTGGAACAAATTCTCAGCAGCATCGTCGAGGTATTTGATCCAAACGCCGTGGTGTTGCGTTTAGCCAGGGGCTTGCAAAACCCCGGACAGCAATTCCTGTTCCGTGGCGCAGCGCTGAGCGACGGCCGAGCCCTGTTCGGGGAGCTACCAGAACAGGCTGTTGCCTTCATCGAAAATGACCTGCGATTTGAAGCCGATGTTATCCACGGTCAGAAGACAGGGTTCTTCTTGGATCAGCGCGACAACCGTGCGCGGGTTCGTTCGCTAGCCCAAGGTTCTCGCGTGCTTGATGTGTACTGCTGCACAGGCGGGTTCTCGGTGAACGCCGCTGCTGGGGCAGCAGCTTTAGTCCACAGCGTCGACATCAGCGCTGCAGCAATTGATTCAGCCAAGCGCAATATGGCTCGAAACGCAGGGCGTGCAGCCGTGCGCGCTTGCACTCACCAAGTCTCCGTTGGTGATGCCATGACCGTCATGTCTCAAATGATCGAGGCCGGCAGGCTCTTTGACATGGTCATTGTCGACCCACCCTCCTTTGCCTCAAAGCAGGATCAGATCGATGGCGCCCTGCGTGCCTATGGCAAGTTGACAGAGTTGGCGGTCAGACTCCTGAACTCGGGGGGCATGTTGGTGCAGGCCTCTTGCTCGGCCCGAGTCACCTCTGAACAATTCATCGAGGCGGTGGGCGATGCCGCGTATCGATCTGGCGTTCAGCTTGACGGAATCAGTCACACCACGCACGCAATCGATCACCCAGACACCTTCCCGCAAGGGGCGTACCTCAAGGCGATTTTTGCCCGGGTCCTGCCGTTACGCTGATTGAGAATCTGGCTCTTCGACTCGGCCGTCCGTATGGCGAGCAAAGCGCTTGGGTTCTGCTCCATGAACCGGGCCATCCTGTGGCCACGGCCATCCACCAAACTCGGTGCGCCGGTAGTCCTCAAAGGCCTGCTCAAGTTCGGCTCGAGTGTTCATAACAAAGGGACCGTGCTGCGCCACGGGTTGGCCGATTGGTCGGCCTTGCAGCAACAAAAGCTCAACTGCTTGCTCACCTGCAACCAATTCAATCTCGCAGTCAGAAGTAATAGCGAGGCCAGTATCTGACTGGTACTGCTCGTCCGCGACGGTCAGCGTGGATCCCTCGAAGAAATACAAGATTCGCGCCGTGTCTGGGCCAAGCGCTGCCGGCAGCGTCCAGCTAGCGCCAGCTTGCATACGGATCGACCAGATCGCCACATCTGAGTCTGCCCGCGCTGCCCACGAGTTGGGAGGCGGTTGTGGCGCTTCGCAACTGTTGTTGGGGACAGCTCCTGCAATGACCGTGACCTCTGTGGTGAGCCCCGCAGAGTCGGTGAACTCCACACGCGGAATCTGATGATTCCACAACATGGTGAAGTACGGCTCCACCAACTTGTCTTCAGGTGGCAGGTTCAGCCAAATCTGAAACAACTCAGCTGGATTCGGGCTGCTGGGGCTGAGCAGGGGAAACATCTCTGAGTGAACAATTCCGCTTCCCGCAGTCAACCACTGCACATCGCCTGCACCGAATCTGGCAGCGGCACCCAGTGAATCTGAGTGGTCAATCAAGCCCTTCCGAACAAAGGTTACGGTCTCGAACCCGCGGTGAGGATGTTGCGGAAACCCAGGAACGGCCGACCCGTGGTACATCCGCCAGCCGTCCTTGCCCGCAAAGTCAGACCCCATCTGCCGTCCCTCGAGCGAAGCCGCTGGGCCGAACTCGGCGTTGCCCTCGGGGTAGGCATCATCGTGATGCGCGCAGAACAGGAATGGATCAATTGTTGGCCACTGTGGGCCGAGCGAAACAGTTTGCAGAACAGGGTGCTGGGACATCTACAGGCAGTCCGTTCGGGCCTAGTAGTTAGACCAGTGGGGGAAGCGATTGTTGGGTGTCCATCATGTCGGCCATAACCACCTTGATGAACTCGTCGACTTCGTCAGTGATTCCGCCGCTGACTCCGCCGTAGATCGCAGCGCTTCCTGCTGGTTCGTCCTTGCGTTCGATCCCGTACTGCACTGCCTCGTCCAGGTCAGCAGCGAACTTCTCGGCCAGGCCGGGCTGGGTTTGTGGTCCTGTCACCGCCATGTGGATCGAGTTGGGGTACTGCTGGCCGTTGAACCTCCACCCTCGTAACCGCATGAAGTCATTGACGTGATAAATGTCGAACAGATCGGAGGTGAAAGCGAAGCAGAAGGTTGGAGCACCGATGATCCGTAGCTCAGAATGCGAGTTGACGGCAGCCTTCATTTTGTCCGCCGTAGAGAAGATTGCTTTGGCGTGCGACAGGTAGCCGTCCTTGCCATAGGCGACCATGGATGCCCAAGTTGCTGCGAGCAGTCCGAGGGAACGAGAGCCGTCCATGCCGGGGGAGCAGTACTTTCCGCCAGTCCAATCGGTCAGATAGAAGTACTGCGAGTTGCGCAGGGCCTTGTCTCGAACGGCAAGTACAGAAGACCCCTTCAAGCCGTAGCCGTACTTGTGAATATCGGCGCTGATGCTGGTCACTCCTGGGACCCGGAAGTCGAACAGTGGGATGTCGTATCCCAGTTCTTGTCCCCATGGCAGGATGAACCCGCCGAGACAGCCGTCCACATGCAGGCCGGTTCCATGGCTCAGGGCCAGTTGCCCAAGCTCGGCTATGGGGTCAACCACGCCATGGCCATAGGTGCAAGCCGATCCGACGATTGCAATGGTCTGATCATCCATCAGGTTGGCCACTGCATCTAACTCAACAATGCCCGTCTCTGGGTTGATCGGGGCAACGCGAAGCTCGATGCCAAACAGGTGACAGGCCTTATCGAAAGCCGCATGCGCGCTTTCGGGCTTCACCACGTTGGGGTGAATGATGCCGCGGTCATCGCGAGCTTGCTCCCGGTAGGCCAGCATGGCGTGCGTGATGCTCGCCGTGCCACCGCTTGTGACAATGCCGGCGGGTGTTGTGTCAGTCACAGCCTCGGCATGCAACATGTCGAGCGTCATCGCAATGATCTCGCCCTCGAACTTGGTAGCGCTGGGACAGACATCTCGCTGCAGTGCGTTGACGTGACCAAACAAGCCGAAGGCCTTGGTCATGTAGTCGTAGTGCTCACGGTCTCCGCAGTAGTAGGAGCCAGAGACTTGGCCGGTCTCCCAGGAACTATCTTCCTCGACAGCCATCTGCTGAAGCTCGGCCAGAATCTCTGCACGGTCTCTTCCGTGCTCGGGCAATTGGCGATTGACAGTGAAACGTTCGGCGTAGGGATAGTCACTCATGGCTTAAAGCTTCGCAGATAGAGAGGTGGTTTGTGAACGCGGCTCGGAATTGAATTTGTGCACGCTCGTACATCTCGTGGTACTCGGAGCGCGGCGTGTAGCTAGCGGCTTGGTCAAGTCGAACCTCGGTCGGATCCTCTCCCTGAGATCTGAACAAGGCAACCATTGCAACCGCTGTAGCTGCTGCTAACTCAGGGTCCGCTAGCACGCAGATGCGTCGGTTCAGAACATCGGCTAGCACCTGAGCCCAGCCGGCAGAGCGTGCGGCCCCTCCGCCGAACACGATTTCTTCGCAGGTGGTTCCCGTCAGACCTTCTACCGCGGGGAGTAGCCAGCGAAGGTTATGCGCTGTGCCTTCGACAACGGAGCGCAGCATTGATTCTCGGGTGGTGCTGAGCGACAGGCCGATGAATCCGCCGCGTTGTGCAGTCTCGGCACGTGGTGACATGGACCCAGCCAGCCAAGGCAAGAACAACAGTCCCTCGGATCCAGGCTGGGACCGTGTCAAAGCCCACTCAAGTTCATCAAATGGACTCTGTCCGCTAGGCGTCGAACCCTCGGTTGGGTTGAGTTGTGGCCGGAGCAGGTTGAGCGTGTGTTCCACGGCGGCTCCAGAGATGCCGTTCTCGGCCATCACCACATGGCGACCCTGCACAGGAGCCGGCATGGCGAGCACCTCGTGATCAAGATCAACTCGATGCCCGTCAAGTGCGTCCACGAGCACTGCAGTGGTGCCAATCATCAGGCCACACTGCTGTGTTGATGTAGAGACCGCTAAATTCGATACTGCTGAATTCGAGACTGCTGAATTCACTCCGCTATCCGAAACTTGCCCTCGGCCTTGCAGCACGCCCGTTGCAAATGCGCCAGCCTGAGTGTCGTTCATTCCGGCGCGCACCGAGACTGTGCTGGGTAACCCAAGTCGCTCGGCTAGATCGGCTGGGACCTGGCCCACGATGTCATCCAAGCGAATGAGCATTGGAAGTTTGCTGGGGTCAACTCCCGTCATGGCGACTAAATCGGCGTCGTACTCTGTTGCCCCAACCACTCGGTTGTCACACAGTTGTGAGGCAAACATGGTGCACTGAGTCGCAACTGCACACCCAGTCAGGCGAAGGTTGATGAAATCCATGACTTCTAGATAGGTGGCAGTCTGCTCGTGGATCAGAGGCTGCTCGATCTGTATATGCAGCAAATGCGCCAGGGATAAGCCGCCACCGATGGGCGGAATCCCATGCCGCTTGACGAAAACCTCAAAGGCCTGCTCATGGCGCTCCATGACTGACCAGCACAGATCCTCGCCACGATGATCCAGATACATCACAAGCGGACTCGTAACGGCCCCTTGAGCATCCACGCCAACAATCGAGGAATACTGACTGCAGACCCCAATGGTTGCGATGCTTCGGGATCGATCTGGCTGGGTGTCGGTGATCTCTTGAATCGCATCTCGCACACCGATCCAGATCTGCTCAGCGTCCTGAGTAACAGCTGCACCCTCATGACGCGTTGTCAGTGGACGGCTCGTGGATGCATGTATCTGACCGCTGTCGTCTACGAGAACTAGTTTGAGATTCGTAGACCCGACGTCAATTCCAATTGCATGCATCCGCTCAAGGTAGACCTAGCGGCAAGTCGAGGAACTGTTTTGGCGCGAGTTGCAGCAATAGCTCTACACTGCTCGGGTTAGTAAATGAAGCGGTTAGTAAATACAGCAGTTAGTAAATACAGCAGTAGTAACTACAGCAGTACAGAAATACAACCGAGGATCTTGCTTCGCCAAAGACCCCAAGGTGAGTCCTGCATTGAGCGCTTGCGCTGATTGCAGGATCTGAAAGGACCGTAACTGGTTCGCCTGGGTAGGTGGATACTCCAGTACACCCGGCCAGTTCGGTCGAGGGGGGCGTCCGCTTTGCGGCGCCCGATCCTCCCGAACAGATGGAGAGGAGGTGTCAATGGAAAACCCACGACCTGACAAGGTTGCAGTCGTAGATGAGGTTCGAGAGAAGTTTGAGTCCTCAGATGCAGTGCTGTTTACTGAGTATCGGGGATTGACGGTTCAGGATCTTGCTGAATTGCGTGCATCACTGAGCGCAGTTGGGGGCGAATACCGCGTGTATAAAAACACGCTTGTTCGACTCGCCACCAAGGATCTTGAGGTTGATCAGAGCTTCGAGAATGACCTAGTTGGTCCGACGGCCATCGCATTTGTTGGTCAGAAGCCCGATGGCACGCCCGGTGACGCAGTAATGGTTGCCAAGGCGTTGCAGGCATTTGCTAAGGCAAACCCGTTGCTCATTATCAAAGGCGGCCTACTCGGCACACATGTGCTCAACGCGGAGAGTGCAAAGCAACTCGCAAGCGTTGCGCCTCGTGAAGAGCTGCTGTCTAGGTTGGCCGGTGGGATCGCAGCCCCGATGCGTGAATTCGCGTCCTTGTTGCAAGCAATTCCTGCCAGCTTTGCCTATGGGCTCAAAGCGCTGATCGATGCCGGAGGTGCCGCTGGCGCTCCCGTTGCCGAAGAAGTTGTTGAAGAAGTTGTTGAAGAAGTAGCGGCTCCTGAGCCAACTGCTGAAGACACAGCTACCGAAGAAACAGCTACCCCCGAGGTAGCTGAAGAAGCCACTGCAGAAGTTGCAGATGAGGCACCTGAAGAAACCCCCGAAACACCTGCTGAAGATTCAGTAGTTGAACAAGACGACAACGAAACAGTGGCAGATGCCGCTGCTGAAGAGGAGTAAGACACATGGCTACCAATGAAGAGATCCTTGATTCGATCTCAAACCTGACCGTGCTTGAGCTTTCAGAATTGCTCACTGCATTCGAAGAGCGCTTCGGCGTCACTGCCGCAGCACCTGTTGCTGCAGCCGCAGCAGCACCTGCCGGTGGCGGGGGAGCAGCTGAAGAAGAAGAAGAGAAGACCTCATTTGACGTGGTCCTCACCGAAGCCGGTGACCAGAAGATCAAGGTCATCAAAGAGGTCCGTGGGCTTACCAGCCTGGGACTCAAAGAGGCCAAGGACCTTGTCGAGTCCGCTCCCAAGGAAGTCCTTGAGGGTGTCTCTAAAGATGACGCAGAAAAGGCAAAGGAAGTCCTTGAGGGTGTCGGCGCAACTGTCGAGATCAAGTAAGAGTTCATCTCGATTACATGCTCTGAACGGGCACTAGCGTTCGCAATTCGGGAGTGTTCTCGCCGGCTTACCGGTCGAGAATGCTCCCGTTGCGCGTCTGATGGGCTGCAATTTCCGCTGCCTCCCCAAGGCAGTTCCGACCCCGTCTTGACCTGAATGAACAGCGCGCATACTCTAGTGGGTTGCCGTGCTCTGCTGTTCGCCCCTCTTCAGAAAATTTCTGCTGAGCGGTTCGCGTCCCAGACACAGTCCATACCCACCACTCTCTTGCATCCACTGGGAGTAAGTTTTGTCTTCACGCGTCACCATCCGTGATCGTTATTCGTTTGCCAACCTTGATGAGGTACTCGAACTACCAGATCTCATCGCAATCCAAAGGAAATCCTTTGATTGGTTCGTCGAGCATGGTCTCGCCGATGCATTCAAAGATATCTCGCCGATTAAGGACTTCACCGAGACTCTGAGTTTGGAGTTGGAGTTCGATCCCTTTGATGAGGATCTGCGGCCGCCCCCCAAGTTCACTGTGGAGGAGTGCAAAGAGAAGGACATGACCTACTCTGCGCCCATCTTCGCTAGGGCTCGCTTTATGAACGCCACTACTGGCGAGATTAAAGAGCAGACAGTGTTCATGGGCGACTTCCCCATGATGACTGAGAAGGGCACCTTCATCATCAACGGCACCGAGCGTGTCGTGGTGTCCCAGCTGGTTCGCTCACCTGGTGTGATCTTCCAGCCAGGGGAGCGGTTCCGCCTGCGTAACTTGTCCAAACATCAGCTCGTGACGGGAACCATCCACCCGTACCGCGGTGAGTGGATTGAGTTCGACGTCGAGCAGAAGCCCGGAAAAGACCCAACTGCTGGAACTCGAGTAGCACGCAAGCGTCGCCTTTCGCTGTTCCTTCTGATTCGTGCGCTGGGCTACGACGAAGAGAACTTCCCAGGATTCCTTGAGTCCTTCGTTCGTCACTTCGATTTCCTTGAAGGCCAATGGGAAAAAGACCGTGAGCTCGTGGTCACCCAAGAAGAGGCTCTCATCGAGATCTACAAGCGTGCTCGCCCCGGCGAGCCGGCTACACCCGATTCGGCCCGTAATTACTTTACGAATGCCTTCTTCGAGCCCCGTCGCTACGACCTCTCCCGCGTTGGGCGTTACAAGCTCAATCGCAAGCTCGGCCCAGAAATCGAGAAACTCCAAGAGTTGTTCCCACAACTCAAGGGACGCCTTGACGATCCGGAGATCGATCAGCCAGTGCTCAGCCGTTGCGAGGTCTTGGCCTCGACTACCTATCTGTTGAACTTGGCCATGGGTACTCACGGGTACCGCCTTGATGACCAGGATCACTTCGCAAACCGTCGCATCCGCAGCGTTGGCGAGCTCATCCAGAATCAGGTTCGCATTGGGTTGTCACGTATGGAGCGGGTCGTGCGTGAGCGCATGACTACCCAAGACGTAGAGGCAATCACGCCGACCACCTTGATCAACATTCGTCCCGTGGTTGCTGCAATCAAGGAGTTCTTCGGAACTTCGCAATTGTCTCAGTTCATGGATCAGGTCAACCCGCTCAGTGGGCTGACGCATCGTCGTCGCCTTTCGGCTCTCGGCCCCGGTGGTCTGTCACGTGAACGTGCTGGCTTCGAGGTTCGAGATGTGCACTTCAGCCATTACGGCCGCATGTGCCCAATCGAAACCCCAGAAGGTCCAAACATCGGCCTGATCGGTGCCTTGGCAACCTTTGGTCGGGTGAACGAGTTTGGTTTCATTGAGACCCCGTACCGCAAGGTGATAGACGGCAAGGTCACCGATGAGATCATGTATCTCTCTGCCGATGAGGAAGAGGAATACGTCGTTGCTCAGGCCAACACGCCCGTTGACGACAAAGGCAACTTCCGCGCCGAGCGTGTGCTGGTTCGCCGTTCCCCGCAGGCTGCGTCATTGTCTGACCTTCGACTGCAGCTTGAGCGTGACGAGTTCCTTGGTGCCACCACCGAGATTTCGGCCGTGCCGCCAGCAGAAGTTCAGTTGATGGACGTGTCCCCACGGCAGATCGTGTCCGTGGCTGCAGCGCTCATTCCCTTCTTGGAACACGATGATGCAAACCGTGCGCTCATGGGCGCCAACATGCAGCGTCAGGCAGTTCCATTGCTGCGTGCAGAGGCCCCATACATCGGTACCGGAATCGAAAGTCGAGCGGCACGAGATGCAGCCGACATGATACTTGCCGACGAGGATGGCGTAGTCGTTGAAGTTGACGGCTCGCATATCGTCGTGGACTACAAGAAGTCTGGCAAGCGCACCTACAAACTGCACAAGTTTGAGCGTTCCAACCAAGACACCTGCATCAATCAGCGTCCCCGTGTAGAAGAAGGCCAAAAGCTCAAAGCTGGAGATGTTCTTGCAGAGGGTCCCTCTACCGACAACGGCGAACTCGCCCTTGGTAAGAACCTGCTCGTGGCGTTTATGCCATGGGAGGGCTACAACTTCGAAGATGCCATCATCTTGAACGAGCGAATTGTTCGTGATGATGTCCTCACCTCGATTCACATCAAGCAGCATGAGGTCGACGCAAGAGACACCAAGCTCGGCCCAGAAGAGATCACTCGGGATATCCCGAACCTCTCCGAGGAGATCCTGGCCGACCTTGATGAGCGCGGAATCATCCGTGTCGGTGCCGAGGTCAACCCCGGAGACGTACTCGTGGGCAAGGTCACGCCCAAGGGAGAAACCGAACTCACCCCAGAAGAGCGTCTGCTGCGTGCAATCTTCGGCGAGAAGGCTCGTGAAGTACGAGACACCTCACTCAAGGTTCCTCACGGCGAGGTCGGCAAGGTCATCGACGTCAAGGTATTCAGCCGAGACGACAGCCATGAACTTCCTCCTGGAGTGAATCAACTCGTCCGTATCTTCGTTGCACAGAAGCGCAAGATCTCGGTTGGCGACAAGCTCGCTGGGCGTCACGGTAACAAGGGTGTCATCTCGGCCATCTTGCCTTCAGAGGACATGCCCTTTATGGAGGACGGCTCACCAGTAGACGTCATCTTGAACCCGCTCGGCGTGCCTTCACGTATGAACGTTGGGCAGGTACTCGAGACTCACCTGGGTTGGGCTGCACGTTGGGGCTGGACTGACGGAAAGACCGAGGTTGGAGAAGACCCCATTCGCGGAACCGAAACCAAGACCCGGCCTACAACCCGCCCGGCCACGCTCGTGGCCACGCCAGTATTTGATGGCGCCAAATGGGACGAAGTCGAGCTCGCAGGTAAGCACCCGACCATTAAGAAGATCTTCGAGAACATCCATCCAGAAGCAGCGGATGGTACTCGCCTGATTGGTTCAGATGGCAAGGTCACCCTGTATAACGGCCGCACCGGAGAGCGTTACGACAACCCAATTACGGTTGGCTACAAGTACATCTTGAAGCTTGCCCACTTGGTGGACGACAAGATCCACGCTCGGTCCACTGGCCCGTACTCAATGATTACTCAGCAGCCACTTGGCGGTAAGGCCCAGTTCGGCGGACAGCGATTCGGCGAGATGGAAGTGTGGGCACTCGAGGCCTACGGTGCCGCTTACTGTCTGCAGGAACTGCTGACCATCAAGTCCGATGACACCCTCGGCCGTGTCAAGGTGTACGAGGCAATCGTCAAGGGGGAGAACATCCCCGAGCCCGGCATTCCAGAGAGCTTCAAAGTGCTCATCAAGGAAATGCAGGCACTGTGTCTAAACGTCGAAGTGCTTTCGCAGAATGGTGAAGAGATCAAGATGCGTGAACTCGACGAAGACTTCTTTAGAGCCGCCGAAGAGCTTGGCATTGATTTGTCTCGCCCAGAACGTGGTACCGACGAGGATGACGCCCGCCGCCAGGCCGGGCGCTGAGAGAGGCTGAAATCATGATTGACGTCAATCTCTTCGACCAGCTCCGTATTGGTTTGGCTACGGCCGACGCAATCCGCACCTGGTCCAATGGTGAAGTAAAAAAGCCAGAGACCATCAATTACCGCACGCTCAAGCCAGAGAAGGACGGACTCTTCTGCGAGAAGATCTTCGGCCCTCAAAAGGACTGGGAATGCTACTGCGGTAAGTACAAGCGTGTTCGTTTCCGCGGCATCATCTGCGAGCGTTGTGGCGTTGAAGTCACCCGTTCCAAGGTTCGTCGCGAGCGGATGGGTCACGTAGAACTTGCAGCTCCTGCTGTGCACATCTGGTATCTGCGCGGTACTCGTTCTTGGCTTGCCTACTTGCTGTCCGGCACCGAGGCTCGTGAAGAGCTCAAGGCAAAACAACTCGAGAAGGTCATCTACTTCGCGGCCGACTTGGTCACCTGGGTGGATGTTGACAAGCGCCACGAGGATCTTCCGAGCCTTGAAGCCGACCTGATCGGCGAGCGTGAGGCCATCGATAAGGACCGTGAGCTCAAGCTCGCCAAGCGACTCGAAGAACTAGAAGCCGAGCTCGAAAAGCTCGAGGCAGATGGCGCAAAAGAGTCCGATCTGACTGCTCGCCGCAAGGCCGCAGACAAAGACCTTGCAGCAATCCGCGAAGACTTTGATGGCGAACTCGAGCTCGTGAATCGCGTGTGGGATGAGTTCAAAGACCTGTACCCACGCAAGATCCTTGAAGACGAGATGCTCTGGCGTGAACTCGAAGATCGCTACGGCGAGTACTTCGAGGGCGGCATGGGCGCTGCAGCGATCAAGCAACTGATCGACCGCATCGATCTTGACGAAGAAGAGATCAAGCTGCG
>CAMDAT010000033.1 GCA_945888825.1 Bifidobacterium breve
TACGGCCGCGTGCTCGACACCCTGATTCCGAACTGGTGGGAAGAGGCACCGATTCAAAGGTGGGTAACTCGACGGTCCACCATGTTGATGGCAGGGGATCAGGCAGTCACTGTTGATTACCGCTGCAGTAGTTGGGGCGAGGCGCCCTATAACGGTGCCACGGCGTTTCGGCCAGAGTTTGATGCCTGGTTAGCTTCCAAAGCCGAGGCAGCTGGAGCAGTTCTGATTTGTTCCACTACTGCCACGGGTCTGCTACGAGATGGCACTCGCGTGGTGGGGGTGCGCACCGATCGCCCTGATGGTGACCTGACGGCACAGGTAGTGATTTGTTGCGACGGGGTGAACTCGTTTCTTGCCAAAGAGGCTGGCTTGTACCCGCCTTCAGACCCTGCGAACTACACCCTCGGGGTGAAAGAGACGATTCTGTTACCCCGTGAGGTGATCGATGAACGGTTCGCTGTTCGCGGTGACCATGGGGTTGACATCGAAATTCTGGGATGCACGGGCGAGGTTCCTGGCGGTGGATTCTTGTATACCAACGCAGAGAGTTTGGCCGTGGGTTTGGTCTTGTCCCTGCCCAAATTGGCCGCCTGTGGCCGGCGTCCCGAAGAGATACTTGCCGAGCTAAAAGCGCACTCTGCGATTGCTCCGCTCATTGAGGGTGGTCAGGTCAAGGAGTACTCAGCGCACGTCATCCCAGAGGCCGGCTACAAGATGATGCCTGAACTCATCGGTGAGGGGATTCTGGTGGCAGGAGACGCCGCTGCGATGTGCTTAGCAGCGGGAATCTGGCTTGAGGGAGTCAACTTTGCGATCGGGTCTGGTGCTGCAGCGGGGCAAGCCGCCGCTCGTGCAGTGCAGCGCAGGGACACTTCCTCTGCGGGTTTGCAGGACTACCGTCGCCGCTTGGATTCAAACTTCGTGATGTCGGATCACCGCAAGCTGCGCGAGGCACCGCATCTCGTGATGAGCGACCTTGCTCAGCAGCAACTTCCCAGAATTGCTTGCGGGGTCATGGAACAACTCTTTACGGTAACGAACCCTGATCCAAAACCTGGTTTGCGAAAGATCATCCGTTCACAGATGAAACTCAATAATCTCAAGTTGCGTGATGCAATCTCTCAAGGAATGAAAGCGCTGAGGACCTTCGGATGAGTACAGATTCGTACCCAGAGATCAGTTTTGAGACTCGGATGAGTTCCGTTGAGTTTCGCGTACACGAGCGGGCTCACATCACCGTTGACAGCAAAATATGTGCTGATTGTTCAACACGTGGCTGCATTACGGCTTGTCCTGCGAACTTGTTTGTATCAACTGCCGATGGTGGGATTCTGTTTAATTACGAGCTCTGCTTCGAGTGCGGCACCTGTTACATGGTGTGCAACGAGGAGGGCGCAATTTCTTGGTCCTACCCAGAGGGCGGTCACGGCGTGGTGTTTCACTCCTCATGACTTCTGCTGATCTGAATCCTGCTGGTATCAATCTGGTTGCTTGCGTGAAGTGGGCTGAGCTTCGCCCAGAGATTGACCCCTTGCATGGATCTGTCGAGGCAAGTCAGCGAAGCTCGGGATTCTCAAGTTCAGACTTTGCCGCCGTTGAATCTGCTCTGCGGCTGGCCCAAGCTTGGTCCGATCAGGGCCAGGCGTGTGGAGTCACCGTTTTGTGTGCCGGCCCCGAAGATGCAGAGGATTCCCTACGCGATTTCTTTGCAGTGGGAGCAACACGGGTAGTGCGAGTGGACCTTGCCGAGCAACGATCAAGCGCCCAGGTTGCCGAGCTGCTGGCATCGGCTTTGGTGCCTAGTCAGCTCAACGCTCAATTCGTGATCTGCGGGGATGTCAGTTCGGATCGTGGCTCTGGTTCGGTGCCTGCCTACTTGGCTCATCACCTCGGCATGCAGCAGGCCCTTGGGTTGATTGGGCTCGAATCAACCGATCCAGGCTCCCTGCATGCCACACGACGCCTCGACGGTGGTCGTCGCGAACGATTACTACTGACCACCGCGGCGGTTATTTCTGTTGAAGGTTCCGTAGCGACGCTTCGCCGCTCCTCGCTCGCTGCAACATTGGCGGCAAAGCAGAAAACTGTCGAACTGCGTAAGCAGCAGATCGATTGGCCGACAGAGGTCAACCGTTTGCGACCATGGCGGCCGCGTGCTCGGGTGTTGGCGCCGCCGGAAGGGGATGACGCGCTGAGTCGAATTTTGGAACTGACGGGTGCCCAATCCGGAAGCACCGCAGCTCGCACACTCAAGCTTGATCCCGAGCAGGCTGCAGAGGCAGTGCTCGAACAACTCGCTGCTTGGGGTTATCTAGACGACTCGCCACCTGCCTGAGATGGCTGCCACCTATCTGGCGCAGCTCGCCTCTACCGAGGTGCCAGTGGGATCGCTGCTGCTCGTCCCGCTTGGGAGCTGCGAGCAACACGGACCACACCTGCCTGTAGATACCGACCTTCGGATCGCGAACTGGTTATCGGATCAGCTTGCCCAGACTCGGCCAGAGGTTGTCATCGCTCCACCCATCACGATTACCGCATCGGGGGAGCATCAAGGGTTTGCGGGCACGCTATCGATTGGCGCCAAGGTGCTCGAAGCTGTGTTGATCGAACTTGTTCGTTCGGCATTGCCTGCCCCAGGAGTCGGGCCGTTTAGCTCAGTGCTCTTTGTGAATGGCCACGGTGGAAACATCGCCGCAGTCAACGCTGCAATTGCTCAACTTCGACTTGAGTCCCGGTCGGTCGCAGTGTGGAACCCGCAGGTTGCCGGGGGAGATTCACATGCCGGAAGAACCGAAACCTCGATGTTGATGTTCATCGATCCAGAGTGTGTCCGCTCGGATTCCCTTGAGGCGGGAAGCACCGCACGTTGGCGAGATATTGCTCCCCAAGTGATGGAACAGGGGATTGGAGCAGTTGCGCCCAACGGTGTCCTCGGTGACCCGCGGGCTGCATCCGCTACGGAGGGAGCAGCGATCTGCGCAGGGCTGCTGCAGGACCTGCGGAAGTTTGTAGCTGATTGGCGCAAGCTGAGCGCCTCGTGAGTGTGGCTTCTTCTGTGGAGAGGGTCCCGGCCTTTGCGTGTGACTCTTCGGTGCGCCGATCTGGTGTGCGCGGTCGGTTTGTGCTTGGGGGGTCTCCTATTCGTTTGTTCTCGCTGACACCTGCGGGCGCGGCGCTGATGGATCGAATTGAGCTGAGCGAGCCATTCGAAGCGACTCCTGCCGAACGTGATCTCATCAATCGATGGCAAGACGCTGGACTATTGCACCCGCAACCCGATCTGAGCGCCGCTGTTTCGCCTAGTCCGCAAGTGACACTCGTGGTTCCGGTACGAGATCGTGCAGAGGGAGTGCAGCGGTTGTTGGCTTCGATCGCGGCAGACCAAAGCGCTGCAGCTTCGGCCATCCGC
The DNA here is from genome assembly GCA_945888825.1 of Bifidobacterium breve. Taxonomy (GTDB): domain Bacteria; phylum Actinomycetota; class Acidimicrobiia; order Acidimicrobiales; family Microtrichaceae; genus IMCC26207. The sequence goes on from CAMDAT010000033.1 coordinate 3,410, forward strand.
GAGGTTGTGATCGTTGACGATGGGTCTGATCAGCCGCTTATTGTTGAGACTGCAGGTCAGCGCCTGCCGACAGTGCGCGTGATTCGCATTGAGCAGTCTGTCGGGCCAGCCCAGGCCAGGAATCTGGGCCTCAGGCAGGTTTCTACCGAGCTAGTTGCCTTCGTGGACTCCGATTGTCAGGTCACAACCGACTGGCTCGCACCATTGCTCGGCCAGATCGCCGATCCGTTCGTAGTAGCCGCTGCTCCGCGGGTGAAAGCCGTCCTCTCGGTCGCAGGCCAAACTCCTGCAAGCCAAACTCGTGTTGGGCCGACTTCTACTGGGCCGACTCGGGCCGGCGAATTGACAGCGCTTGAGCAGTACGAGCTTTCTCGTTCCCCGTTAGATCTTGGTAAGCAAGCGGGTCGAGTTCAGGCCGGTACTCGGGTGTCCTACGTGCCTAGTGCCGCAGTACTGATGCGCACAGAGGTGATTCGCCACGCCGGCGGGTTTAACCCCTCGTTGTTGGTCGGTGAAGATGTCGACCTGATCTGGCGACTCGTTGATCAGGGCGGTCGAGTGCGTTACGAGCCTCGGTCCGTGGTGCATCACGAGATTCGCTCAGGGCTGCCGGACTGGATTCGCCAACGGGTTGGCTACGGAACTTCAGCCGCTGCTTTGGATCGGGCACATCCAGGACTAGTTGCTCCTGTAGTTCTGTCACCTTGGAGCGCTGCAGTTTGGGGGCTCGTAGCAAGTGCTCACCCTGTCCTCGCAGCAGCGCTTGGCGTTGGCACGACTGTGCAACTTTCAAAGAAACTGCCGGAGCTTCCCCGGCGGGAGGTTCTGCAGCTTGGTATCGGTGGCCACCTTGGTGCGGGTCGGCAGTTAGCTCGAAGCGTGCAACGAGTGTGGTGGCCGGTGGCGTTTCCTGCGGCAGTGTGTAGCCGTCGGGTCCGCCATGCGGTGCTCGGATCAGTAGTTCTGACAGCGGTGGATTCGCTTCGACAGGTGCGCTCAGAGGCCACTGCTCCACAGGGGGTTCCTGAGTCCCTTCGATTTGTGGGGCTAGGCCTGCTGGATGACATGTCCTATGGCGCTGGCGTGTGGTTGGGCTGCATTCGCGAACGACGAGTGGGCGCCCTGCTGCCCTCATTCGCCCGCTCCCGCACCAAGCCCCGCTCCCGCACCAAGCCCCGCGCCCTCACGTCAGCTGAGTCCTAGGTATCCCCTCGGCAACTCGGATGTTTCTGGTCGATAGTCGACCAGAAACATCCGAGTTGAGCATGGGGAGCAGTTCCTGACCTGCACGAACCGTTGCAAATGGGCAACACTGTGATGTTGTGAGGGCGCTGCATATTCACCACGATGCCAACTCCTCCCCCGGAGTAATCGGTGAGCTAGTGAGCGATCGCGGAATCGATTCGGTGCAGCATCAGGTTTGTCTGCAGGCAGGATCTCCGACCGGGAATGCAGTGTTTCCCAACCCCGCGGAGTTTGATCTGATTTTTGTATACGGCTCGCGATGGTCTGTCTACGAAGAAGCAGTAACTCATTGGGTTACCCCAGAGTTGGAGTTCCTCCGCCAAGCCGATGCCGCTGGAGTAGCAGTTTTGGGCATGTGTTTCGGTGGACAACTTCTGTCTGCTGCTCATGGTGGGGGAGTTGCACCAGGCCATACCCCCGAGATTGGGTGGCTGAGTATCGAATCGGTTGCCGAGTCGGGTCACACAGTGGACATTGATCCAGGGCCGTGGATGCAATGGCACTTTGACTGCTTCCAGATTCCCGAAGGTGCCCAGGCGCTCGCGTATTCAGATGCTGGGCCTCAGGCATTCATTCTTCGGAAGAATCTGGCTGTGCAGTTCCACCCCGAGGTGAATCGTTTAGTTCTTGAAGAGTGGTTAGTGGACGACCTTGATCAACTCGCAGACCTAGGCGTCGACCCAGAGCCGCTCCTGACAGAAGCTGACCGTCAGGAGCAGGCCAGCAGAGAGCGGGCGGCTCGTCTGCTAGATAATTTCTTGCTCAACCGATCTGCAAAAAACAAGAACGTGTTCTAGTCTCACGGTTCGCACCCCGGGTGGTCCGGGGGCAGACGTACAGGGGGTCAGATGCCCGAAGAAGCGACCACCAGCGGGGAAGAGGACGTCCTACGTGCTCCACTCGTGTTGGAGTATCCCTTCAAGCGAACCACCGGCCCAGTGATCGGCGCCTTTCTGACTGCTCTTCGTGAGGGTCGCTTTATTGGCATCGAGGATGACCAAGGCAAGGTGCTCTGCCCGCCCGTCGAATACGACCCTGCCTCGGGTGCATCGCTGACGAAGTTGGTTCCGGTTGGATCCGAGGGTGAAGTGCTGTTCTGGTCTTGGAACCAATCTGTGCGTGATGGCCAACCTCTGGATCATCCCTTTGCTTGGGCCATGGTCAAACTCGACGGCGCCGACACACCGATGATGCATGCCGTGGATGCCCCTCACGAAGTGATGGTGACTGGTCTGCGTGTGCGGGCCAAGTTCGCAGAGGAACGAATTGGCTCAATGGATGACCTGCTCTGTTTCGAGCCTGTGAGCTGAAGGGAACCACTATGACTGACACCACATCATCAGAACCAGCACCAATCGAGATTCCCGAGGGAGTCTGGTCACAGCCCGAAGTTGACATGTCTGCAATCGAAGAGATTGCCTCAGTTGAGTCCGTGCGCAGCGTGCGAGCCTTCGCTTCGCTCACCTATGACTACACACCCGGCCTTGCAACCACACGCTTTCTGCGAGCCATCAAAGAGAAGCGCCTTGTGGGGGAGCGTTGCTCCGAGACCGGCAAGGTGTACGTCCCACCCCGCGGCGTATCCCCGGTGTCGGGCATGCCTACCACCGAGCAGGTCGATCTTGGCTTGGATGGAACAGTGGTGAGTTTCTGCGTAGTCAACCTTGACTTCACAGGTAACGCTCAAGAGATTCCCTATGTCTCTGCGCTGATTCTCGTTGACGGCTCCGACATTCCCATTTATGGGCTTGTGCGTGAGATTCCCTATAACGAGGTCCAGCCCGGACTTCGCCTGAAGTCAGTCTGGGTCGAAGACTCCGAGATGACGACGAGTTTTGAAAACATCAAATGGTGGGCGCCAAATGGTGAGCCAGATGTCCCCGCCTCCGAACTAGCCGACTACGTCTGAGGATGCTGCTGTGAGAGACGTTGCAATCATTGCCACTGCCCAAACCAAACATGTCCGCTCCGCTACGACGGTCAACGAGGTCGAGCTCATTCAGCCGGTCATCCAAGAGGTGATTGAGCGCTCCGGAGTAGCCCGTCATGACTTTGACTTCACCTGTTCTGGTAGCTCGGACTATCTCGCTGGTCAGCCGTTTAGCTTTGTGATGACCTTGGATGCTGTTGGGGCTTGGCCACCAATTTCAGAGTCACATGTCGAAATGGATGGGGCCTGGGCGCTGTATGAGGCCTGGGTGAAAATTCAAACTGGGCACGCCGATACGGCACTGGTCTACAGCTATGGAAAGTCATCCCCAGGGGACTTGCCACGTGTGCTGTCACGCATGACCGATCCTTATTACGAGGCACCGCTGTGGCCCACCTCGGTGGATATCGCAGCACTTCAGGCACGAGCCGCAATTCAGGCGGGAGTGACGAGCGAGCAGGCTATGGCAGACATTGCCTACCGCAGTCGGACCTCGGCTGCTGCCAATCCATTTGCGCAACTCACTACCTCGGCACAGCCCTTAGCCCTCATGGATGAGGAGTATCTTGCTGACCCGCTGCGACGTCACGACTGCGCCCCTGTTACAGATGGTGGCGTTGCAATCGTGTTGGCCGCAGGAGATAAGGCACGGTCGTTATGTTCACGGCCCGCTTGGATTCGCGGTATCGATCACCGAGCAGATGGTCACCATCTGAACTTCCGTGACCTGACCACCTCACCCTCTGTCCGGATCGCTGCCGAAAAGGCCGGTGTGGCAAATGGGCCAATCGAGATTGCAGAGTTGCATACCTGCTTTACCCATCATGAGCCGATTCTGCGCTCAGCTTTGGGTTTGGCAGATGACGTAGAGGTCAATCCTTCAGGAGGGCCACTTGCGGCGAATCCAATGATGGCCGCTGGCCTGATTCGCATGGTTGAAGTAGCAAATCGTATCCATTCTGGAGACGTGTCTCGAGGGGTTGCGCATGCAACCGGCGGGCACGCACTCCAGCACAATCTGATCGCAGTTCTAGAAGGCGAGGGCTGATTATGGGCGCAGAACGAGTTGCCGTCGTAGGTGTCGGCCAAACCAAATACACCGCTGTGCGCGGCGATGTGTCGCTTCCGGGTCTGTTGCGTGAAGCAACCTTCCGTGCGCTCGAGGACGCGCAGATGACGTTGGCAGATATTGATGCCATCGTGATCGGAAAAGCCCCCGACTTCTTCGAGGGAATCATGGTTCCCGAGTACTCATTTGTTGAGGCTCTCGGAGCAGTAGGCAAGCCGATCTTTCGGGTGCATACTGCTGGATCCGTCTCTGGTTCGACGGCAATCGTTGCCTCGGGCTTGATCGAGTCCGGAGTGCACGAGCGAGTCCTTACCATCGGCTGGGAGATGCAAAGCTGCTCCGAGGCCATGTGGGCATTGAGCTTTAACATGCCGTTCCAGCAGCAACTTGTTGCAGGTGCGGGTGGTTACTTCGCCCCATATATTCGCCAGTACATCGCTCGCTCCAATGCGCCCGACGACACGGGCGTGCTCGTTGCGCTCAAGGACCGTCAGAATGCACTGAAGAACCCATACGCGCATCTCCATGAGCACGACATTTCTTATGAGTCAGTCAAAGAGTCCCTCATGTTGTGGGATCCAATCCGCTACTCAGAGACCTGCCCTTCATCCGACGGTGCAATTGCGCTCATTCTCACCAATGAGGCCGGCGGCGATGCCGCTTCGGCCGAGGGTCGTCCTCCGGCATGGGTTCATGGAACCTCGTTCCGCTCCGAACCAGCCATGGCCGCAGGTCGGGATCAGGTTTCGCCTCAGGCTGGCAAGGATTGCGCCGCAGACGTCTACCGCCAAGCGGGAATCACCAACCCGCGCGAGCAGATCGACGTAGTCGAGATGTATGTTCCGTTCTCCTGGTACGAGCCCATGTGGCTCGAGAACTTGGGCTTTGCTGAAGAAGGAACAGGATGGCAACTCACCCATGACGGCGTCACCGCAATGGACGGAGACCTGCCGATTAACTGTTCCGGCGGAGTGTTGTCTACCAATCCAATTGGGGCTTCTGGAATGATTCGCTTCGGCGAAGCAGCCTTGCAGGTTCGCGGTATGGCTGGCGAGCATCAGATCGATGGCGCTCGCACTGCTCTGGGTCATGCCTACGGCGGTGCTGCGCAGTTCTACGCCATGTGGGTCGTTGGGGCAGACAAGCCTTAGCCAAAGCCCTGGCTCAGTTGCTCCAGTCGGTGACGCTTCAGTTCAGCTTCCCGAGCAGTAGGGTTACGTACGATGTCGAGCGTTGAGAACAGCCCTGTAGCAGGGCAAGTCGGACGAAAACTAATTCTGTCTGGTGCAATCCTGATGGGGCTCTCGGTACTTCTTGGCCTTGTCGGTACCAAGCTGACACTGGGGCAGTTCAGTACTGCGCAACTCACGCGAGATGTTGTCATCAACGGCTCATCCAACCCCAAGGTGCCGGGAAAGCTTTCCTTCGAGGTTGCCGAACCACTTCAAGAGAGCAGTCCTCAAGAAGCAGAGATGCGCGTTGGAATCGCAGTCGAATATGAACAGCTTCCGGCGCCGGTCTGCACCATGACCACTGAATCGGGCGCAGCGGTGCCGCTTAGTTCTTCCGGTGGTGGCGAGGCCTTACTCGGCGATAGCAGCGGCAAGTTCACCGTGATGGGTTCGGCCTTGCTTGCGCCGGGTGAGTACGAGGCGATCTGCACGCTCGACAAAGAGCCTTCCTCCTCTTCGGCGAGTTTCACTGTTGGCCGAGTGTTTGGGATGGACGACTTGAGCGGAACCTTTGCGCCGTTCCTCTGGTTCTTGGCAGTTGGATTTGTCTGTGGACTGATGTTCCTAGTCGGCATGATTCTGACGATTGTCGGCCTCGTCAAACGTTCCAAGTCCAACAAGAGCGGGCCAGGTTTGCCAACCGCTGGGGTTTCTGGCTCTGCTCCAGCAGCAGGTGTTCCTGCCGTGGGTGCCTATAGCGACCTGCCTGCTGCTCGCGAACCTCCGCCGGCTTGGCCAGGGCCGCATGCCCCGGGTCCGCCTCAGGCTGCTCCCGGCGCGCCGCCTGCCGGCCCGCCTACTGAACCCCCCTCGGGTCCTCCGTCTCCTCCAAGCGCGCCGCCTGTTGATCCCGGCGCGCCGCCGTCTGGTTGGACGGTGCCGCCTAGCAAGCTTCGCTGATCGCTGATCGCTGATCGCTGATCGCTGATCGCAGAGGCGTTAGCCCGAAGGCCTTAGGCCTCAGGCGTTAGGCCTTAGGCGTTAGCGAACGGGTCCGAGCCGTACTTTCTTGACGCCGTTTCACCAAGCACCGCTGGGTAATCAGCCTGAGGTTCGTAGACGAGCGCAGAATCGTCAACTGTCTCGGCATAGAACTGACCCGCCCACTTACGGAACTTCATAAATGGGCCATCAGTAGCCGCAAGCGCTGGCCGCACGAGGTGGGCTTTGTTTTCCCAGATTGGCTTGTCTTCGAGAACCTGACGGTGCACCTCGTCAACGAAGGCTGCACCCACGCTTGAGTTCAGCGCCTCGTCCGCGCCGAGTTTGCGAACCGTAAAGCTGAACCGCATATGACACGTATCCTCATCGATTGGTGTGTTGCAACCCATCAAGATCGTGTCGATAATTCCCGAGAAATGCACGCTGCTCAGGCCTGGCCCAAAAGAGTCAGCGTCAATGCGACCGTCGACTACTCCCCGAGGCGTTGGGAACTTCTGCGAGGAACGCATTTTGGTGAACGGGCCGTCGATCTCGTAGCTCTGCAATTCCGGCACTTCCTCGGTGTGGTGCACGTAGCGGAAGTGGGCTGCGTCTACGCCGTTCTCGGCCAACTCCTGCCAAGGAGCGTGAACCGTGTATTCACGAGTGACCATCTGCGTAAATCCAGATGGGTCATTGAACTCTGGGATCTCTGGAATTTCCCACATTGGAGCAATACCCTCGGGGTGATACCAAGCCATGACAAGACCGTTGCGCTCAATCGTTGGATAGGCCGTAACGCAGGCCTTTTTGTTCGTGCGATCCGCATAGGGGATCAGGGTGTTCTGGCCATCGGCATCAAAGCGCCAACCGTGGAACGGGCATACCAGTTCTTCACCTATGACTGAACCGCCGTGGCCGAAGTGGGCTCCAAGGTGTGGACAGAAAGCATCATTGAGGTGAGGTGCGCCGCTTTCGTCTCTCCACAGAGCAAGGCGCTTACCAAAGTACTCAACCGGCAGCACCTGCGCTGTGGCAACCTCCTCAGACCAAGCAACCTGAAACCACCCAAAGGGGATAGGAAAGGGCGAGCGCTTCGACATGGGAGTCTCCTAGGGGGTGTCTGTGGAATCGGCTGTTTGGGCCATGATTACTGCTGCCAAAACTAGAACCTGTTCCAGTTTACGTCAGGAGCGCACAGATGTCACCAAAGTTGATTCAAGCCGCTAGATAGGGCTCCCAGAGAGCCGGAGGCTCACGCAGACCGGCTCGAGCCAGTAGGACCTGACGTCCCCTTGGAACCTGAGGCTGCTGTACCAGTTTCCAGCCCAACTCCTCGAGCAGACGGTCGCTCTTTTGTGAGTTGTGCCGCACACACATAAGCGTGACATTGCACCATTCATGAAGGCCTCCGCGTGAGCGAGGAATCACATGGTCGACAGTCTGACCGCTGCGAGTGCATCCCAGCACTTGGCAGCGATGAGCATCCCGAGCGAGCAGAGTACGCCGAGACAGCGGGGCGGTTGCTTGGAACGGAATCGAGACAAATCTGCGGAGTCGAATCACTGCTGGCATCTCAAACTCTGCACCACCAGCACTGCGGATCACCCGGTTGCCATCGCGCTCAATCAGCTCAGCCTTGGAAGTCAGGACGAGTCCGAGGGCACGGCGAATCGTGATGACTCGCAGCGGTTCAAAGCTTGCATTGAGCAGAAGCACGGTCACAGAACGCCTACTCCCTAATTTGGCTCTTGACACATCTCGTTGGACTCCCGACATGTTGCCTCAGCACGGAGCAATTGTCATGCCACTTCGCACAATCTGCCAGTTAGCGCTCGACGCGCTGCCAGTCGGAGCTCAACCCGGCCCAACGCAGCTCAACCCTGCTCAACTCGGCCCAACCCTGCTCAACTCGGCCCAACCCTGCCCAACTCGGCCCAACCCTGCTCAACTCGGCCCAACCCGGATGATTCTGGTCGATAGTCGACCAAAATCATCCGGGTTGTCGCTGTCAGCATCTCAGGGCGTATGCGGCAGCCAGATCAGATTGAAATCTCGCTGGGTGTTGCAGGTCCCACCAGCTCAAATACAACAACTCCCAGCCAAGTCCGGCCAGGCGATTATCGCGACGCTGGTCAGCTCTACCCCGTCGGTTGCCGTCATGCCAGCGTGCGGAGTGTGCTTCGACTCCGAGCTTTGCTGCAGGCCAGGCCGCGTCGAGTTGAGCTACCAAAGTTCCCAAGCCGCCATGAGTTGATCCCAGCCCGTCGTAGACGCGGAACTGCCGCTCGGGCTGCGGCATACCTCCGGCAACTGCCATGCGTTCCATGGAGCGCTCAAACATCGAATCTGGGATCGGGCCCTGGCGGTCAGGTCGCGCCAGGACGCGCCTAAGGCTTGCGCATCCGCTCGGGCCGGGTCGATCGACTCGATCGAGAGTCTCTGTAATCCAGCGAAGGCTGTAGCCGCGGCGGATTGCATCGTCGAGCGCCTGTTCGACTCTGTCATCGCTCACTACGGCACCAAGGTCAGCCAGGGTGCGGGCAATTGAAGTAACGGCAATGCCTGATGTCACCGTGCAGTCCTCGGGATCTAGGACGCAAGTCCGATGAATCAGAAACTCCCCGGTGGCTCGAAATCTGGAGTCTGGGACCGTGAGTTCGATCAGGCCAGATTCACCATCACCACGCCCGCTGCTACTGCTGCGACTTTCGGCGCCATGAAATCCGTCAAGACCGTGCAAGCGAGCGGCTGCGCGGTGTGAGATCAGTCCGCCCGATCGCTGAGTGGCAACCATGCAGCGCTGCATCCAAGTTGCGGGGGCAGCAGCGGAGATGAGGACACCAGAGTGGGGAGTCAGCCAGTCTCCACGTCGAGTTCCACTGCGCAACTGAGCGCGGGTTACATCAAAGTTCGCGGCCTCTGCGGCGCTGATGACGCCGTGTTGCGTCGCCGCGTAGCGAAGCAATGCCGCTAGCCCAGTAGTTGTCGACTGGCTTTGCGTCGAGGAATTCTGAGACATGGTCTCAGACTGCCGATCACAGCTCGAGTTGTCAGCGGGGATATGTGCCCCCGAAATTTCTGATGCCAGATTCGAGCGCCAGGTTCGGGCGCCAGCTTGGGCTAGCAGGTTCGATTCGCAGGTTTGGGTCGCAGATCTGCAGCAGATCCGCAGTAACCCGGATGATTCTGGTCGATAGTCGACCAAAATCATCCGGGTTGGTGGCTCGGACCGCGCTGCTTGGGTCTGGCTGTTACTGGGACTGGGCCCGGGTTGTCGTTGCGGTTAGCGGGGGTCTCGCCACATCCGCCAGATTGGATCACAACCGCTGGCGATGGTGAGTTCCTCAGTCACTTCAAAGCCAAAGCGATGGTAGAACGGCAGGTTCCCCCTTTTGGAGCTCTCCAGATAAGCCGGCAGCCCCTCTTCATCGCAGCGATCGACCATTGGTGTGATCAAGGCGGTCCCCACCCCAAGCCCCCGAAGGTCATGGCGTGCAGCCAGAATTTCGAGATACCAGTGTGGCTCTGTCGGGTGGCCTGCCTCCATCTTGGCAAAGGCTTCCAATCGAGTTTGAAGCTCGCGGAAACCCACGCAGCGCAACGCCGAAGGCAGCGCCGGCAACATCGCCAAAGGGTGAACTTTCCACTCTCCGGGTGGTGCCCACACAGCGGTTCCCTCTTGCTCGGTAGTGGTCCACACTGTTCCCGCCTTCACCCTGCCGTGAATGACTTGAGCTAAAAACTGGCCAAGGTGCTTGCGCCGACGCTCAGGGTCCTGCACCACCCACATCCAGATCGGGTCGTCGAAGAATGCCTTGCCCAAAAGGCCGCCCAGCGCCTTGGATTCACCGTGTCGGGCGAGCCGCACAACGGGAGGGGTCCTGGGGCTCACGATTTAGGCGCGACGCACACAGCAGCTTTTGATCCGAAGGATGCCGTCCGGCGGGCCTCGCGAAGAAAGTTCAGGTCTAGGCCAGAGGTGGTGAACGCAAAAGACAATCCAGTAGCCGGATCCGCCCAGGCAATTTGTCCGCCTACACCGTTGTGGCCAAACGCTTTGGAAGAAACCGTTGCCCCCATTCCGCGCATCATGGATAGGCCGTCATCGCCGGCGATCACGAGTCCGAGTGATCGGTTCGAGGCAACCCCGGTATCAGGGCTCGGAAGCGTGCACATGATCTTGGCAGTGCCCTCGGCCAAAACTTCTGTGTCCCAGAGCCCGCCTGGGTTGTGCAGCAGCGACTGGTAGTACATGGCGAGTGCAGCGGCGGTGGAAACGCCGCCACCTGCAGGAATCCCCGCAGCGCGAATCGACGGATGATTGAACCCCAGCAGAATCTCAGGAGTAACTTCGCCGATATCGAAGTCAGCGGTTCCAAATACTGCTTCAATCTCGGCGGGACTCGGTAGCTCGCCAACCATTTGCATGAGGGCGATCTCGCCTTGTTCCTCGGCGGGCGTTCCCAGGCTGATGCCAACTAGACCGAGCGGCTTGATAATGCGCTGCCGAACTACCTCTCGGTAGTCAATGCCCTCCACGACTTCGATCATCTCGGCCACAACCCAATGCGCTGCAGTTGGGTGATACTCGAAGTAGGTGCCGGGCTCAAAAGCAGCGTGCCATTTTGCAAAGGTCTCTTGCCTACCAGCGCGAGTATCCCAAGTCGGTGGGCCTAGTGGTGCAGCCGGGAACCCAGACGTATGGGTGAGTAGTTGTCCAAGGGTGACCTGTGCCATCCAGTCCGGAGTTTTCCCTAGGGTGCCGAACGCTGGAATCAACTCGATAGCGCGGGTATCAGGAGCGAAGCGGCCTTCTGCGATCAGTTGCCACACCACCCCAGCAATTAGGGCCTTGGTGCAAGAGAAAATATTGAACTCAGTCTGCGCAGTTGCGGAGCCAAAACTCTCGAAAACCGCTAGTTCCTGATCCACAGCCATGGCCATTTGCGCTGCAGGCATTCGGCCTGCGTCAACCTCTACCTGTATGCGCCTGCGGAGCGTGTCGAGTGCGGCTAGGTCGATGCCAGCATCGGCTGCATTGATAGTGGGCTGCACGGGATCGGCGGAGAAGGAAGTCACAGCATTCAACGCTAGTCCTCTGGCCCTGCACAAAGGACTAGATTGCGGAGGAGTGCCAATCGAGGAGTCCGCATGAAAATTCTAGTGAATTATGACCTATGTGAAAGCAACGCCATCTGTATGGCAGTAGCTCCCGAGGTGTTTGAGGTACGAGACGATGATTTTCTCTACCTGCTAACTGAGGAGCCAGGCGAGGAGCTTCGCGAGAAGATGGAAGAATCAGTTCGTCGATGCCCCAAACAAGCCATCACCATTGAGGGCTGATATGACGGTAGTCATTGCCGGCGCTTCACTAGCTGGGCTGACCGCTGCTGAGACGCTGCGTGCCGATGGGTACGAGGGCGCAGTGATTGTGGTGGACCCATCCACAACAATCCCTGCGGATCGACCGCCCCTGTCAAAGCAGGTTCTTGCTGGTGAGTGGCCACCCGAAAAGGCTCAGCACCGAGCAGCTGCCCGTGTACCTGAACTAGCGCTCGACCTTCGACTCGGAGTGGCGGCGACGGCGCTTGATGCTGCAACGCGCTCGGTCACTTTGTCAGACGGGTCGCTGATTTCGGCCGACGGGATTGTGTTGGCAATGGGTGCAGCGCCCCGTCGACTTCCGGGCGATCAGCCTGTAGGCGTTCACGTGTTGCGAACCATGGACGACTGCTTGGCCCTGCGCAGCGACTTAGACAAGATGCCAGCACGAGTAGCTGTGATCGGTGCGGGATTTATTGGAGCCGAGGTCGCAGCCACATGCAGAAGTCGCGGCCTAGAGGTCACCCTGATCGAGGTAGCACCACTACCGCTGGGCCGTGTCCTTCCGGGCGAACTCGGCGGATTTATTGCTGATCTGCATCGCTCACACGGTGTGGAGGTCATTCTTGGAGTGGGCGTTGAGGGTCTCGATTCAAGAACAGGCACTGATGGCAGCCAGCGCGTGAGCGGAGTGCGCCTGACAGACGGAAGCGTTGTATCTGCCGAGGTTGTGGTTGTTGGTATCGGGGTAGTTCCGAACACGGCTTGGCTCGAGGGTTCAGGCCTTCGCCTAGATAACGGTGTGGCCTGTGATGCAACCTGCAGTGCGGCGCCTGGGATTGTGGCTGCGGGTGACGTGGCCAGTTGGCCGAACCCGCTCTATGGCGAGGTCATGCGAGTGGAACAATGGGAAAACGCAATTGAACAAGGGGAGTACGCCGCTAAGCGGCTGCTCGCAGAGTTGCAGGGCACAGAGTTACCTGCTCCTTTCGCCTCGATTCCGTG